>CAYMMR010000147.1:0-7295 GCA_964391545.1 uncultured Nitrospinota bacterium
TTTCACGGGGAAGGGGAATCGGGCATAAAGCTTCAGGATGTGAAGACGATATTTTTGTTAAAAAAAAGCCCTACCGGGCAAGGAGTGGAAAAGACAAGGGGGGCTATATATGAGGCAATAATAAATGGAAAGTTCTATCCTGTCAGGCAGGGACAGACTGATGATTACAGGTTGGTTTTAGATGAATTTTCCATTTTAGACTCTTCGGGTAATAAGGCTGTTTCGGGCGATGTGATAGAGGTTCAGGGGAACCCTCAAATTTCCGTAAAAGTATCTGCAACCCCCCCTCGCCCCCCCTCTAATAAAGGGGGGGTAAGGGGGGAGTTAGTGGAGGTTCAATTGATTCGCAAAGGCGAGGTTATTCAGAAATTCTCAGGAGAGACTCCGCTGGAGATAAATTTTAATGATGATTTAAAACCCCCCTCACCCCTCTTTGATAAAGGGGGGAAGGAGGGGGTTAAAGAAGGAGAAATGATATATTACCGCTTGAGCATTTCCGGCAAGAGACCAAATTATATTATGTCTAACCCCATATTCGTAAAACTGTTACCAGGCTTGCCTCCACAAAAAGAAGAATCTCCTTCAATTCCCTCTCCCCTTGGGGGAGAGGGGCAGGGTGAGGGGGAAAAAAGCGAAACAAAAGCGTCGCACTATATAATAATCGAGAAAGTTTCTGCGGTAAGAACCGGTCCCGGCGTAGAATACGAGAAGATAGGAAGGGTTGATAAAGGCGAAAGGTTGGAAATTATCTCTGTCGAAGAAAAACTCTTTAAAGGAGAGCCGTGGTATAAGGTAAAATATATGGATAAGGAATGTTTCGTATGGGGAGGACTGGCAAGGAAGGAATGATATGAGTAGATATTTTTTGATAGCCGCAGGCTTTACGCCTGCGTCAATTATATGATTTTTATAAAATGAGAAAAGTTGATATTTTAAAAGAAATAGAGAATATAAAAAAAACAGCTTATTGAAAAATATGCCCCTGAGAAGATTATTCTTTTTGACTCGGCTGTGCGGGGTGGAGAGGAGATAGATGATATTGATTTGTTAATAATAAAATCGGATATTCCATATTATGGAATTGACCGTATGAGAGAAGTTGATAGACTTATAAAACGCAGGATAGCAGCGGATATGCTTGTGTATAGGCCCGAAGAAGTGGAACAGAGGCTTTCGATGGGCGACCCTTTCTTAAATTTTTTAGAATAACTCTTTTTCTCAATTGGAGATTATAGATGCCGTATATTTCAATGTTTTTTGGAATAATAATCAGGATGTTTTATAATGAACATAACCCTCCACATTTTCATGCGGAATATCAGGGGACCGAAGGAGAATTTGATTTTGACGGCGTGATGCTTAAAGGAAATATGAAATCGAAGATTGCAAGAAACCTGATAAGAAAATGGGCAAAAATACATAAGAAAGAACTGAGGGGGAACTGGACAAATATTTCTAATAAGAAACCGCTAAATAAGATTGAACCTTTGGATTAAGGAGGTGAGCTAAAATGAAAAAATCAATATATATGCCCCGCGTCGTAGACGCTGAATATTTAAGAAATCATAAGATAAGGATTGAATTTAGCAACGGGGTTATAAAAGATATAGATTTTGAAAAATACATTGGCGGCGGAATTTTCGAGCCTCTCAAGAATAAGGCTTATTTTAAGAAGTTTTTTGTTGACGGCTGGACTATTTCATGGCCTAACGGTGTAGATATTGCGCCAGAAACATTATACGGATATCGTGATGGAGAAAAATGATTGCAGCGATACATCAGCCTCAATTCATACCATGGCTTGGGTATTTCGATAAGATAGACCAATCGGATTTATTTATATTCCTCGATAATGTCCAGTATAAAAAAAGCGAATACCAGAACAGAAACAGGATAAAGACCTCCGACGGATGGCAGTGGCTTACTGTCCCTGTGATGTATAAATTCCCGCAGAAAATTAACGAGGTCAGGATTAATAATTCGATAGATTGGAAAAAGAGGCATCTTCATACACTGATTACAAATTATTCAAAGGCAAAATATTTTGAGAAATATATCGGGTATTTTAAAGAATTATACTCAAGGGGATGGGAGTCTATTTCTGATATTAACATAGAAGTGGTAAAGCAGTTGTGCGGGTTTTTGAAAATAGAAAAGAGGTTTTTGACTGCCTCAAAATTTGCGCAGGGATTGACTGAAGAAGACCCTACAGACAGGCTTATAAAGCTGTGCAGATTGGCGGGGGCGGATACATACCTTGCGGGAAAAGACGGCGCTAAATATATGGATGTGGAAAAATTTACAAAAGGGGGGCTCAAATTGTTTTTTCAGGATTTTCATCATCCTGTGTATAACCAGCTCTTTGGAAAATTCGAGCCGTATATGTCTGCGGTAGATTTGCTTTTCAATCATGGAGAAGAAGGTATTGAAATAATAAGAAAACACAGGGAGGAAATATGAACATACTTGCAATAGGGGCGCATCCGGATGATATAGAAATTGGCAGCGGAGGTTCGCTTATCAAATATGCCGAAGCAGGGCATAATGTTTATTTTCTTATAATGACATCCGGCGAGATGGGCGGGGATGCGGAGATAAGAAAAACCGAGCAAATAGAATCTGCGAAGATTATCGGGGCAAAAGATGTCGTATTTATGGATTATCCGGATACCAATCTGCCCTTGAATAAGACATTGATTTCGAATATAGAGGCTATTGTTAAAAAGATAAAGCCCGAGATGATATTTGTTAATTATACACACGATACGCATCAGGACCACAGGACTCTAACAAAGGGGACAATATCTGCAACGAGGTATGTCAAAAATGTATTATTCTATGAGGTGCCGACGACCCATGATTTCAATCCCAGCGTATTTATTAATATAACCGATGTTATCGAGAAAAAGATTTCCTGTCTCGAGGCGCATAAATCCCAGGTTACTAAGACAAACATAGAAGGGCTTTCCATAGTGGACATCGCAAAGGCGTCCGCTACCTTCAGGGGCATACAGGGAAGGATAAAGTATGCCGAAGGATTTGTTCCTTTAAGACATTTTCTTGAGGTATAGGCTGGTTTCCTCGCTTATTAAATTTTCTTGCCTTTTTGCGCAAAAATTTATTCATAAGTTACCCAGGGGCATGCCGGCTTTGCCTTAAGTATGTTTTTCATGCTATAATAGATATAAATTTGTAACTATTCAGCAAATTACAATATTCCCCCTTAATAAAGGGGGTTGGGGGGTTGTTTAAACTTTAATGCAGTGTATTACAACCCCCTTTGTCCCCCTTTTATAAGGGGGAATTTAATGGAAATTTATTTGCTGAATAGTTACATAAATTTAAATGGGAGGTGTATCGAATGGGTAAAAAAGATAATCAAAAAAAGGGGACAGGAAAAGGCATAAATATGGGCATAATAGCTGCAGCAGTGGTCTTTATTGCTCTGATCGGCTATATGGCGTCGAAATCTTCGGACAAAAAAGAAATTCAGGCGCAGACCGCTTCTCAAGAACAAAAAACCGAGGGCGGGGGACTTATAGAGACGAGGACCATACTTCCTGCAGATATGTGGAAGGGCAGGGCGGCAGAGGCATACAGGCTTGCGGCGGAGATACCGCAGGTTGTTGACAGGCAGTATTGCTACTGCGATTGCAGCAAAAATCCGAGGTTCAAACATAAAACGCTGCTTACCTGTTACACGGATGACCACGGCGCAAACTGCGATATATGCCAGAATGAGGTATTTATGACTTATGACCTTTATAAAAAAGGGTATTCGATTCCGGATATAAAGACGGAGGTTGATAAAGAATTTGGGAAATATGGCGGACACATCGGTTGACATTAGCCCTCAAAAAAGGGAAATAGCGCCTTTCGCAGTTCTTGTAGCGGGGCTTGCAATTGCATTCCTGATATGGAAATCCGGGCAGACGGGCATTCCGACAGAGCCTCCCAAATCTGCAGAGTCTCAAATCATAGGCACACCTGCGCCGGATTTTACACTCCCAGATTTAAACGGCATCGGGCATACCCTGTCAAAATATAAGGGCAAGGTGGTATTCTTAAATATATGGGCGACATGGTGTCAGCCATGTAAAGACGAGATGCCTTCGATGGAAAAGCTCCATCGGAGATTTAAGGACAAAGATTTTATCATGCTGGCAGTGAGCATTGACAAAGACGGCAAAAAGTCCGTAGAGCCGTTTATGAAAGAATATAACCTGACATTTCCAGCCCTCCTCGACCCCGAAGGCATAACATCGAAATTGTATAAGACTACGGGCGTTCCCGAGACATTCATCATCGATAAGAGCGGCATTATTATACATAAAGTAATTGGCCCTCGAGATTGGGGAAAGGAAGATACTTTTGAAGTTTTTGAAAATATAATAAACAGCAAACCCCTCGCTTAATTCAGAACACTATAGATAAGCTTTGGTTTTATACAACCGGCGCCTCCAATTATAAAAGAATCATCGATAAGAGATTCCGCGTCTGCGATTGTTTCGCTTTTATTCGTATAAATAGCAATCAGCGTCTCGCCCTTTTCTACTCTATCCCCTATCTTTTTATTTAAAATTAGTCCGGCGGAATGGTCAACGGCAGAATCTGCCTTTAATCTGCCGGCGCCGAGGATACATGCGGCAGTCCCGATTTTTTCCGTATCTATGCCCTGAACATAACCGGATGAATTGCTCTTAATCTCTCTGATTATTTCTGCCTTTGGAAACAGGCTGTAGTCTTCAATCACCCCGGTATTGCCCCCCTGAGACTCGATTAAGTCCCTTAATTTTTTAAGGCCGGCTCCGTTTTGTATTTTTTTTTCTAAAACAGCGGTTCCTTCCTCTATCTCCGTAACAATGCCTCCCAATTTCAGCATATACGAGCCTATATTTAAAGTGAGTTCCTTTACATCGTCCGGTCCCCTGCCTTTTAATATTTCCATAGCCTCTATAACCTCGAGCGAGTTTCCAACTGCATAACCTGTCGGCTGGCTCATATCGGTAATAAGGGCAGCGGCCTTTTTTCCCATTTTCATAGCGATAGCTACGAGAGCCTCTGCCAGTTCCCGTGATTTTTCCATGCTCTTCATAAAGGAGCCGTTTCCTGTTTTTACATCGAGGACAAGCCCGTCTATGCCTTCAGCCAATTTTTTGCTCATGATGCTGCCTGCAATGAGCGGAATCGCCTCTACTGTAGCTGTTACATCCCTTAAGGCATAGAATTTTCTGTCTGCAGGCGCTATTTTCTCTGTCTGGGAGATAATGCTTATGCCGATTTTCCTTATATTCTCTATAAATTCACCGGCGCTCAAATTTGTTTTAAATCCCGGTATCGATTCGAGTTTATCTATTGTCCCGCCTGTATGCCCGAGTCCTCTTCCGGAAATCATAGGCACTTTAATGCCTGCCGATGCAGCCAGCGGAGCGATGGTTAATGTAAGCTTGTCTCCAACGCCGCCGGTGCTGTGTTTATCAACCTTTATGCCGGGTATATCGGATAGATTCAATACCTCTCCGGAATTCATCATGGAGGATGTCAGATAATAAGTCTCGTCTCCGGTCATTCCATTGAAATATATAGCCATTAAAAGCGCGGTTATTTGATAGTCTGGTATTTCGCCCTTTGAAGCTCCCCGCACAAAGAAATCTATCTCACCGGATGTCAGCGTTTCTCCGTCTCTCTTTTTCTTTATGATGTCGAATGCCCGCATAAGAGGTATAATAAAAACAAGGTTAAGGCTGAGAAAAATCTAAATCTCAACCTCAATCTGCGTTAAATTGCATTTTTGGGATTTAATTAATTGATACTGAAAAATGACTTTTTTGAACGACTTTTTAGTTTTTCTTTCGTTCCATAGTGTTATATCCAAATAATAGAGCAAAAGGAAAAATAACGGAAGTGAAAAAAAGGTCATTTTTCAGTGAGAACTAACTAAAGGAGAAAATTATGTGCAAAATATCGAGCAAGGTATTTAATTTAAAAGAGGGTTTTATCGAGCCTCATAGCGTGGAGATTTTATTGTCATTTATTTATGGAAAATGTTATGTTCGTATTATTGTAGGAAACGATAAACAGCAAAAGCTCACACTCTTGCCGCTCGAAAACGATTGTATCGAGTGTCCCTGCGGCTCTCAAGCTTCATCTTCTTCAAATGCTGCACGATTGTGTCATCTGGCGTAAGTTTGAATACGATGAGTTTGTTTCAGGGTTGTGGTTTCTTTAACCCGAATAATGCACGAATGGTTTAGATAAGGCCTTTCGCGTATTTTTTGAGTTATATCCCCATTCCCATCTCGATATAATGGCACGGGCAGACCTCGGCGCAGATGTGGCAGCCTATGCACTTCGTATAATCGGTAAACATTACCTGACCTGCAGGTCTTTTTCTATCCCTGCTTATAGCCTCTTTCGGACAATAAATACGGCAGCGGTCGCAGGTAAAGCACAAGCCGCAGTTCATACACCTGTTCGCCTCTGCAACAGCTTCCTCCATGACAAGTGGCAGATTCACTTCATCGAAGCTGTTCAATCTCCTCTCCACTTCCAACTCTCGCCGTTCGTAACAACAATATCCGAGGGCGATGATATTTTTGATTTTATAACTGGCTCGCCGGCAGGCATACATGGAGGCAAGGATGCCATAGGAATCGAGAATGCAGAAGCCCTTGCAGGACAGCCGGGTATTATAAGGCTGCTTGCCGATATGGCAAAAAATAACGGCGCTTTATATGGTATTATATCAATAATGGTAGCTCTATCTGCGGGTTTCGGGGTAGGCATTATATTTAAAAGAGGCAGAAGCGGGCATTGATAACAAAAACATGATTTAACCACTGAAGACACTGGAAAAAGTATTTTTGACACTGATGGACACTGATTTTTATATGATTTTTACTGTGTCCATCATAATTAATGCCAGTATAATGGTTGTATATGTTATACCCCGCTATGAAGGGATTATTGAATTTTTTATGACCGATTCGATAAAGAGCGGAGTTTTGAAGGAGGCGCAGAAGATTATCGCCACTGCAAATGAAATTGCTTCGGGATATGGGGTATCTATAAAAACGGAGATTCTCGAAGGGCATATAGAAGAAAAGATAATAGAGACTGCCAATAAGCTGAAAAATAATTTAATCGTTATGGGGACTTATGGATGGAGGGGTATTAACAAGGCGATTATGGGAAGCACTACGGAGAGAATCATAATTAACGCCACATGCCCGGTGCTGGTGGTAAGATAAAAAAGGCGAAAAGGTTAAGAGGGTAAGAGGTTTAAAACCTTTTTA
>CAYMMR010000148.1:0-7218 GCA_964391545.1 uncultured Nitrospinota bacterium
CTTTGCTTGAGAAGGCCGTCAAAGGAATCTGCATGAGCAGGCGACGAACCTGCAAGAATAAGAATCAAAGCTATTCCAGCGGGTTTCATTTGCCGAGCGCCTCCATAATCGGCGGGGCGATTTTTTCGATAATTATATCGATAGCCTGAACTACAGGGTCATCCTCATCGTTGACCGCTCCCACCTTCATGCTATTGCTTACCGAGGATACAACCTTTCCTTCGGGCATTTTGTATATGCTGACAGCAACCTTTGCATCTCCTATAATATTTCCAAAATCGGTATATTTTTTCTCCCCCTCTATATCTAATAATATCAAAATGCTTGCGCTGTTTTTTTTGGCAACCGACAGGAAGTCTTCGGATGCAATCTTCTGGTTAGACTCGATGATATTAAACCCGTTCTGCGTAAGGATTGTCTTCGTCATAACAGAGGTCCTCTCGACTGCCTTTCTCCCGCTTTCTGCCGATATAATCCCCCTTGGCCTTACAAGAATGAGTATCCTGTCGGATGTCTCCGACAACTCGGATAAAGGGATATATACTGCCTTTGCCGTTGACAGCACCTCGTTTTCCTTAACCGCACGATAATTTATCTCCACCCTGCCCGAATTTTTTAATACGGTATATGAGCCTGTAATGTGTATATCGACACCCGCTTTTTTGAGAAGCTCATCGAGCAACTTCCCCTGACCATAGAGAGAGGTGTCTTCTGCAATCCTGCGAATATTAAACCGGTCGGATAGACGGCACCCCTTTGGAAGCTGGGGCTTAATCAGGTTTGTTATCGCCTCGGTAATACGAATCTCAAACCCTCTATACTCTTTTCCTTCGGTATTTCTCGGCGGGATGATAGCGATACTCTTGCTGTCTTTCGGTAAGGCAGCGATAATATCCTTTGTGATCGATTGCGCCGATTCGTTTAAGGATTGGGCGTCGGCTTCAAAGAAATTTAACGATAGAAATAAAAGAATAAATATGAATATCCATCTATACATTTTTGTCTTCCCTACTCCCCTTTTTTTTCATTTGAGCGGATGAATTCTACGAGGGAGCGAATCTGTTCCTCTGTAAGCCCCCTCCCTTGTTCCTTGTCTAAATACTTAGGCATACCTGTTCCGGGAATACCTTTAGCGACTGCATTATAAAGCTCGTCATCCGTCCTTGCCTTTAAAAAACCGCTGTCGAATATATTAATAGTCTTAGGCTTGTGCATAGGGTCTCCATGACACTGCCAGCAGACTTTATGATAGAGATAACCTCCTGCTAAATCCTTCCCTGCCTCGATGTGGCAGAGACGGCATTTATCGCTCATAATAATTTCAACCGATTTCTCATCGGGATGGGGCGGCATCTTTACCCTCGCGGCAAGAGACAGATGTATCTCGGAACGGGATGGGAAATCGGTCTTTAAGGTAATCGTCTTGGTAATCAGCCCTTCCTTCAGTGTGGTATCGAGGGTAACGATAATATCCCCTTCTTCATTTGGGGCATAATCGAATTTTGTCAGATCTGCAACAGTGCAGCCGCAGGAGGAAATCATATCGGTGATTTTTATGAGCTTATCCGATGTATTCTTAAAACGATAAACGGTCTTCACCTTCTCGCCCATAATCACCTGTCCAAAATTATGAAACTCCTTATCGAAGGAGAGTCCTGTCTTTGGAAGGGGAGGCGGCTCGATAACATCCTCCGTTATCCCGGCATCCTCTGCCGGTGTTTTATCTGCCTCTGAATAGGATATGGCGGCAGCGCCCGATATAACTAAAATAACCGGTAATAATAAAAGGATTATCTTTTTCATATTCATAAAAATAGAAAATATACCACCAGAAAACATTTTGTCAAGAGTTTTTCGGGCTTTTTCTGTGCGATTTATATCACATATTTTATTCAACTCTCTTCCAATCTATCTCCTCCGAATCAAAAACAGGACCATCTGTGCAGACACATTTATAAAGTGTTGAGTGTTGAGTGTTGAGTGTTGAGGCATTATATTTTTGACCACTGACCGCTGACCACTGACCACTAACTCTTACCACACACCCCAGACACGCACCTGTCCCGCAAGCCATCCTTTTATCGAGAGAAACCTGACAGGGCATATTTTTTTCTCTGGCAATATCAGCCACTGCCTTCAGCATGCCCTGAGGGCCGCAGGCGAATATTATTAAGTTTTGAGTTTTGAGTTTTGAGTTTTGAGTTAAAAACTCTTTAAAAGGTTTGGTGCAGACACCTTTTTTCCCCATCGAGCCGTCTTCCGTGGCGACATGAAAATCCGCTCCCATTCTTTTAAAATCCTCTGCACATAAAATATCGGCCTTTGTCTTTCCGCCAATAAATACGCTTATCTTGCCCCTTGACCCCTTGACTCCTTGACCCCTTTTTTTTATCTCTTCTGCCAATGCCACCATCGGCGCGACACCTATCCCGCCGGCAACGAGTATTGCCCTTTCCATTTTTTCGGGTATCGAAAATCCCCTGCCCAGAGGAGCAAGTATATCTACACTACTTCCTTCTTTTAATTCGGACATTATTTCTGTCCCCTTCCCCACTACCCGATAAAGTATCTCAAATACACCTTCCTTCTCATCAATCCTGTAAAAACTCATAGGGCGTCTTAAAAAGGGGTCGTAATGCGGACTGACCTTTATCATCATAAATTGTCCCGGTGAGGAGCCGGAAATTCCATCACAAGACAGCTTTATTTTGTAATAGGAATTAATTATTTTTTTATTCTCAAGAATAATTGCCTGCATAAATTTTTTATATTATACACTTTTTTGCCGAAGATTACTCCAATAATTTCATTTGACAGCTATTCCTCTTAAAGCTATATTTCTCTCATAAGCAAATGGAAATTCTTACAAACCTAATCGCTCTGATTGTAAGTCTCTCTGTATTGGTTTTTTTAGGCGAGAGGCTTATTGATTCATCTATAAGGCTTGCAAAAACCTTCGGCGTATCTTCTACTATTATAGGACTTACTGTTCTTGCCTATGGCACATCGCTACCTGAGACTGTAGTTTCAATCATTGCAGCAAAGAGGGGAGAATTTGGTATATCGGCAGGGAATATCGCAGGCTCAAACATATTTAACATCCTCTGGATTCTCGGTTTTGCCTCTATCCTGAACCCGTTGGCAATAAACTTTGCTCAAATTTATATAGACCTCATATTTCTCATTTTAATAACCCTGCTTTTTTATATAGGACTTTTAAAGAGGAGGCTTACAAGGGGAGAAGGAATTTTATATATTGCAATATATCTCGGTTATATCTATTACCCGATTTAAAGCATATTTATCAGTAAAAATTCTGCTATCTGCAGTTGCAAGCAGGCATTACCTTTTCCACTGTTTTTTTGCCCTCTTAAATATCTCCTCAATTGTTTGTCCTTCATATAGCTTTTGGGAGATTTCTACATAATCAGTAGGCTCGCGGTAGAGTATAGCAAGGAATCTCAGGGCTGCTGTAGTCCCAAGGGTCTTGTTCAGGGCTTCTATTCCCTTGTATTTAATCTCTGCGTCATCCATAATTTTTGTCTGCATTATATTTTTATTTCTTTATCTCTGTCTGGCGGTTCAATTCCTAAATATTCCTTGTAAATTCGCTCTCTGTATTCTTTACCTAAATTATTTATTTCAGAGATAAAATGTTGGTATGTACCTTTTCCTCCAATCAAATCCCAAAATTCTTCTCCTATCAAAACAGATTTGTCTTGTGTCATGTTAAACCATCGAAAAGGGAATGCCCATTTGTAATCTTTCTTTTTACCATAAGGATTGTATGGTAAAACAAAATAAGCAGCATCCACTTGCAGCGGTTGCATTGCATGTAGCTTTAAAATTTTTTCTTTGCTCACTTTTGTAATGTCGCTGTTTGGCAAGGGTGATTTTATCTCAAAAGAATATTTTTTATTTTTTGTCATATCTTCTGCATAAACATCACAGATAACTGTAACTGGAATTAATTTTCCATCACCTTTAAAAATATAATTTAACTCATTGTCCCAATCAGGTCTTACACGATTTTTATTGCCTTTTTCTGCATGCTCCAATCCGTTCAATACTTCTGTAATTCTTCTTAATCTTTCTTGCGGAATATTTCCAGTAATTGATTTTCCCAATTCGCATTTTCCCAATCCTTTTATTGCAGCAACTTGTGCTAATTTTTCCCAAACGCCTCCAAACGGAGTCACAAATCTTCTTTCAAAGTGAGAACCTTTGAAAATTTCATCGGGGACTAATGCAGCATATAATGGTTTTTCAGCACGGTGTTTATCGGCAATAAACGGGTCATAAAAGAGAACACGGTTCATAACGCGTTCCATCATTGTTTGAATAACCTGCTTTATTGCCTCTGATATTTCATCCCCCGGTTTTTTAGCCATTAGGAAATTTTCTTCAAATGAAAAATGGTTTCTGAATATGCACCTTTATCTTTTTCGGTGCGGTTTAAAACCGGCCGCTTATATTGATTTACAATTTTCATCTCTGCATTTTCTGCAATTGCTGGATACATATTGTATTTGTCGTTGGCAACAAGAAAAATATCATAATCGGAAACAAGAAATTTTTTACAGTTATTTAAAACCTCAGAAATTCCTTGAATGTAACTTTGTTTTGCTTCTCGTCCTTGCCCTTTGAAAAGCGGACCGATTTCTAAATTGTCTTGTCGTTTAAATCCGAATAAATCGTAAGCATAAGCATGTTGCTCGTGATAGTCAATTAATCCGACATAGGGCGGGGAAGAAAAAATTCCTTTGATTTTTTTCTTCTTTGCTAATTCCGCAAATACCGGATTTCTTTTTTCAAGTTTTTGGAAAATACTTATTGTTCTGCTGTCGCCAGTCAAACAAACTTGAAAAGTTTGTGTTCTTAATTTGTCAAAATATGAAAGGCGTTTTATAGTGTCTTTAGTGTATGTCTCCCACCATTTGAAAATTGAAAAAAGCGGTTTGCACATTTTGCCATGCTTGGCACAATAGTAAGTTGCGGTAATTGGCTCTACCAGCGTAGCAAGGTCGGCATGAGTAGTTGCTCTGCAACTACGAATTGTCCGACTTAAAATTACACTGATGATCTTTTTTGTGTCAGCATGTTTAATTTTTTTGATTTCATTGAAAACAAATTCAATTTCTTCTCTGATGTGTTGCGAATACCATTTGTCAAGGAAAGTGTCCGCTTTATCTTGACGAAGTTTTATGTTGTATTGTTTTACGAGTTTATTGTAAGTCGGTAAAAATTCTTTTTCTTTCTCCGTTCCGTATTTTTCCTCATTGATTTTTCCCTGCCTTAATTTGTATTTGTATTCGGGAACTGGAAAATATTCATTATTGAACTCGTAAAGCGCGTTCAAAAGTTTTTCTTCAAATTCCAGAGTGTGTGAATTTGTTAAAAATTCTTTCAATGCTTTTGTAATGCGGTTGATTTCCGTCTGCACATCAGTCAAGTTGTATTTTGTAACCTTGCAATTTCCGATTAAAGCATTGAAAGCGGAAATATCAATCCCGATTGCGTGCATTCCAAGTTCGCATGATTGCACCATCGTTGTCCCGCTGCCAGAAAACGGGTCAAGCACGATGTCGCCTTTTTTAAAATAGGTTTCTGTCTTGAAATTGTCAGTGTGGTCGTCCAAAAAATATTCTACAAGTTGTGGAATAAACTTTCCTTTGTAGGGATGTAGTCGGTGAACATGCTTTGTCGTTTCGGCTTCTTTGTGCTGGACAAAAGATAAAGCCCAGTTTAAGTCGCTGCCTAACCGGTCTCGCCAGGCAAGTTCACGGTGTCCGTTAAATGATTTGTAATAGTCAATTAGTTCTTGTTTGGAAATTTGTGCCGTGCCGTTGCCGCCGATTTTTTTTATTCGTCCATATTGAATGAGATAAGAAATGTTGGAAGTAGTAACGATCTTGCCGAGATACTCTGTCGCCCAGTCGCTGGCTTCTTTTATAGATAATAGTTCGTCTGTCGCAATCATGGTTTATGTCTTCACCTATCATTATCCAATTTTTCTCAGGTTAACTATATCAAAGGCGTTTTCTGGTGTCAATTTGCATTGCCTATATGTTCAACCTCCTCTAATCCATCTCTATTATATCTATCCCAATCTTGCCGATGTAATGGAGGAGTTTTATCTGCTCCTCCCAGCCATCTTCGACTAATTTTATGTGGCTGGCGTCTACTTCTTCCTCTCCGAGTGTCGGGTCGAGGGCAATCCATTCTGCTGGTGAGCCTGTCGAACCAATATATACCTCCGGCCAGGCATGGTATAAAAAGCCTTTATAGTCTTCGGAATATACAATCCCGGATACAATCTTCGTAGGAATGCCCGACGCCCTCGATAGAGCAGCAAAGAGATTGGAATGGGACTGACATTCACCCTCTTTTGATTTTAGGGCATCCAGCGCCGAAAAGGTATCCACAGGTTTTTTTTCGAGATAGCCATAGACCCATTTGTTAATCTTCAATGCTTTTGACAAGGGATCCGGTTCTCCGCCAACTATTTCTAAGGCTTTCTTTTTAATTTCAGGATTATTTGATTGAATCTCAGGCGTATCCTCAAGATATTTATCAAAGGTTTTCCCTTCTAACTTCTGGCTTCTGGCTTCTGACTTCTGACTTCCTACCTCCATCTCGATATCATAAGTCTTTCCTTTGACTCCCGCCCCCCTGCTCTCGACTCCCGACTTTTTCAATACCTTCTGTCTCCGGTCTTCGATAATAATATCCGGATTACTTATATTTTTTAATTTAAGCCTCAATCTCTTAACACTGCGAGGATTATTTATCTCTTTATTCGGCTTAATGAGGCTGAATGTTATCAGACTGCTGACAGGAATTATCTCCCTGTCAAATTTCAGTGCAATATCCTTATCTTCCTTTCGAGATTCCAGCCCTTCTACCGATACCTCTTTTATTACCTCCCCCTCCGGCGTAACCCATATCTCTGCCTTTAAATCCTTAAACCTTTCCTCTAAAAAGAAAACCTCTTTTTCGACTCCCTCGATAGTTGTTTTTTCCTTACCTTTCACCTCTATCTGTAAAGGCAGGATGGTCTGGATCGGCTCCATGAATGTCTTGAGGCTGTATTTCTTGCCTGCCTCAAGTCCAAGTTTGCCAATTACAAGCTCGAGTGCGCCTGATAGATGGGTATCCTTATCGAAATCTGTCTCTTATACACATCTCCGAGCCCACGAGACTAGGCATGATCTCGTA
>CAYMMR010000149.1:0-7185 GCA_964391545.1 uncultured Nitrospinota bacterium
CTTAATCCTTTTATCTTAAATAGGGGGTCACGATGTGCCTGGGCTAGAACATATTGCTGCAGCAATAATTGTAGTTTTTATCGGTTATATAGAACAATTGATCAGGAGTGGCGAATTTGACGGATTCAGCGAAGAACTTCTTTTCAACTTCCTTGTTCCATAGCTCCATGTTGGGATTCTACATTCTTTTGGTTAAAATTTAAAGTCTTTTGTTTGGATGCCTTTAATAACTCTATCATTCACGCATAACGGCAAAGCTCAGCCGAGGGCTGGCGACGCGGAGCGGCGACAGAACCGTCGGCTGGAGCTACTTGTTAGCTGAAATATCTTTAATCGTAATTACTCTATATCCGCCCGTGCTTCTAGTGTAGTGTTACATAAATAACTTTACTTATTTAAAGTATTATGTATAATGGTTTTATGTGTGGAGTAGCAGAAACCATTATATTGACAGAAAAAGAGCAGATAACAATAGACGCATGGGCAAAGAGTAAAAAGATGCCCTTTCGCATTGTTCAAAGAGATCGCATAATTCAAATGGCATCCAATAACTGCGAAAATCAAGAAATTTCGGCAATGCTTAAAATTTCTCGTCCTACCGTACAATGTGGCGAGAACGTTTTCTGGCTCTTCGATTGGCTGGGCTTACGAAAGACGCCCCCCGGCCCGGACGTATTCCAAGGGTAAGTCACAAGAAAGTTATGGCTATTGTCCATGCCACTTTACACACAACGCCTCCCGATGCGACCCACTGGAGTACCCGAACTATGGCCAAAGAACAAAAAGTTAGCAATGCAACCGTACAACGAATATGGAAAGAGCACAACTTAAAACCTCATCTGGTAGAGACATTTAAACTCAGCCGAGACAAACGATTCCTCGAAAAACTTTATGATGTTGTCGGGCTTTACCTGAACCCCCCAGACAAGGCGATTATCTTATCTGTAGACGAAAAAAGTCAGATTCAAGCGCTCGAAAGAACACAACCATTACTTCCTCTGCGGCCTGGCATTCCTGCAAGACAAACTCATGATTATACCCGTCATGGCACAACAACATTATTCGCAGCATTAAACATGCTCGATGGCACAGTAATTGGAGATTGCATGCCGCGTCACAGACATCAGGAATTTATCAGATTCTTGCAAATTATAGACACAAAAACTCCATGTGACTTGAATCTCCATTTAATAGTAGACAACTATGGGACACACAAACATCCACAGGTAGAGAGATGGCTAAAACGTCATCCCCGATTCCATCTTCATTTTATTCCGACATCCAGCTCTTGGTTAAACATGGTAGAAAGATGGTTTGCCGAGATAACAAGAAAAAGAATCCGCCGTGGATCTTTTAAAAATCTGAAAGAACTTATTAAGGTTATCAAACAATACATAGAGTCTCATAATCAGAACCCTAAAATATTCGCTTGGACTGCTTCCGTCCAATCTATTATGAGCAAAATAGCTATAAGTAAAGAAGCGTTGGTAACACTACACTAGGTTTCCAAACTGTTCCGAATTTAAGCAAAAGAAGTGAGGCTATAGTTCTATGGAAGGATGATGTCTGTCTTATTTCGTTCTTTAATGTATGATAGTCCGAAATATTGAATATGTGTTGAATACAGTTTCTAGTAAAGGTTGAATCAACAAACCATTCATAATTTGTTTGCCCTCTGAATAATGGCGCAGGATATTCCCCCTCACAAGAACTGATAATATGGTCTAATTCAAACATGAAAGAATCAAATGAGGATGGAACCCATTCGCGAAAATCATTGCTGTGTTTTGTGCTTTTCAGTTTTGGTTGAATTATTTCCATAATTTAATGGACTATTTGTTATGCATATTCTTTTCTATGTTTATTCAATATTATGACGGATTATAGAAATTAAGGGTGAGATAGTCAAGAAGAAAAAATAGTAAACTCCTTGAAAATGAAGGGGAAACGCAATATAATGGTTTTACCCAAAAATAGACATAGAGAGTTGTCATTCCGAGCCCGTTCGCTCTGTCATTCCGAACGAAGTGAGGAATCTGACACGAAGTGTCACCCTGAACGAAGTGAAGGGTCTTATAAGTTTCTTCGCTTTCGCTCAGGGCAGGCTCCGCGAGGAATCTTGCTGTTTTTCATAAAAGATTTCTCACACCCTTTGGGTGTTCGAAATGACAAATGTTTCAATAGGTTTGCAATTCAATGTCTATTTTTGGATTTTATCCTGATTTGAGTCCTTTAAATAGTTTTTGTCCATCGCCTAATGAAAGCAAGTAAAGATGCTCTTCTTTCCGCAAAAAATGTAGTAGTTCTTACAGGTGCCGGTATATCTGCCGAGAGTGGTGTGCCTACTTTCAGGGGCGAGGGCGGGTTATGGAGGAATTTCAGGGCTGAGGAGCTTGCCACTCCGGAAGCATTTGAAAACAACCCAAAATTGGTATGGGAATGGTATGACTGGAGAAGGCAGTTGCTTAAGCCTTTAAAGCCAAATAAGGGGCATGAGGTGATTGCAAGATTTGAAAAGAGATTTCCTGAATTTCTCCTGATTACACAAAATGTGGATGGACTCCATCAAAAGGCAGGGAACAAAAAAATGGTGGAGCTTCATGGAAATATCTGGAAGGTAAGATGTCTGAGAGAAGGAAAGGTAACAGATAATTTTGAAACACCGCTGCCCAGAATACCGCCATCCTGTGAATGTGGCTCTATGATAAGACCTCACATTGTCTGGTTCGGCGAATCACTCCCTTATGATGCTATCCAGCAGGCATACAGGGCTGCAAATGAATGTGATGTAATGCTCGTCGTAGGGACATCCGCTGTCGTTCAGCCCGCTGCATCTTTACCGATTATTGCAAAAGAGCACGGCGCTTATGTAATCGAGGTCAATGCAGAAGAAACTCCAATATCGGGCATTGTCAACGAATCACTAATCGGCAAGGCTGGCGAGATACTGCCGGAGATTGAAAGATTGGTATGGTAAACTTAACTGTATTAGATCTTATGCAGAGATATATTTGGAATTTTCTTAAAGTCTTGAGTATTGCGAGTGAGTAAAGTGGTTCCTGTAAACATAGCAGCTGCCGCAATGGTGCTGTCAGCAATATTAAGTTTATAGATTCTCCGAATCTGACCGGCAATGCGGGCAATTCTGGAATCTACTGGAATCACAGCAACAGTCCTCAAAATCTCCTCAATCTGTTCAGCTCTGTATCGGTTAGCTTTGGAAAGCCAAAAAGTTCAATTTCCGTAATTGCAGAAATATAAAGAGGAACATTCTGAAGAAAAATACCTTTCAACAACGAAACAACACTTATTTCATCTTTAAGAAAATATATAATGGCATTTGTATCGAGGGTATACACAAATTTAGCTGATTTTTCTCTCCCATTCTTTTCGCATTTTCTTTAATTCCTGAAGAGGGTCCGGTTTTCGGTTCTTCCAAATCCCCCTCACCCTTTCCCAAATCACAAGCCGCTCCGCAGGGGTAATTAATGGATAAATATGCCTTTTCACTATTTTAGTGTTAGCTGTATTTATTTTTTCTCTTATTACTTTTTTCGGAACAGTTGCCGTTGCCATGTTTAAAATATAGCACAACCAATTTTAAGTTACAATATTATGCCCAAATTATTATGCCTCAAATTATATCTAAATCCAAACTTAGAAAATCGGGGTTTAGGATTTTGAGACTGCTTTAAAAAACTTCTGGATTATGTATCCTGACTTCTGTATTCTATTCTTATTATGATTCCTTTAAAAGACGATAATCCTACGAGAATTTTTCCCTTTATTACCATCGGCATAATTGCGGCAAATGTATTGGTCTTTATATACCAACTCTCTCTTGGCGCAGGGTATGAAAAATTCGTATTTACTTATGGCGCACTCCCTTACGAGATAACGCATGGGATAGATATTGGTCCACAGGTTTCGATGCCTGTATTTTTTACGGTTTACACCTCGATGTTTATGCACGGCGGTTTTATGCACATAATAGGCAATATGCTCTACCTCTGGATATTCGGGAATAATATAGAGGATTCTATGGGGCATATCAGGTTTATATTTTTCTATCTTATTTGCGGCACGGCTGCGTCTTTAACCCATATATTTCTTGCCCCTAATTCAAAGATACCGATGGTTGGCGCAAGCGGCGCAATTTCCGGCGTCCTTGGCGCATATCTTTTGTTATTTCCGCATGCACGGGTTCTGACTCTGATAATGCTCGGTTTTTTTGTGAGGATGGTAAAAATTCCTGCAATCATCGTTCTCGGATTCTGGATAGTCATCCAGTTTTTGAACAGCGCCGCTTCTGCCGGCTCGGAGGGGGGCGGGGTGGCATGGTTTGCCCATATCGGCGGATTTTTCGCAGGGTTTGTTTTGATAAAGTTTTTTAAAAGGGCAAAACTTAATTAGCCACGAACTCACACAGACTAAAGAAAAAAATTAAGGAAAAACAAAAAAAAGAATAAGGACATAGATTTACACAGATAAACACAGATAAAATATAAATAAATCTTTATCCTGATTTTTCTGTGTTTATCCGTGTCCAATATTTTCTTTTTTCTTTTTCCACATCTTCTCTTTTTTTCTTTATTTTATATATTTTAATCCGTGAAAATCTGTGGCAAAATTTTATAATTTCCTTTACATGAAGAAATTTTATACGCCTCAGTTTTTTATACTGATTTCCCTGTCCCTTTTTCTGATTGTCAACAATATTATATGGCTCAGGCTCGATACGCTGCCGCCTGCATGGGATCAGGCAGGGCACCTTCAAAGGAGCTATGAATATTTCAAGGCAATAGATGGATTCGATTCGGGTCTTCCTTCCAGATTGCTCAATATAACCAACTTTTATCCTCCGCTTTTTTATATATCCTCTTATCCATTTTATAAAATCTTAGGCATGTCCGGAGATGCCGGCTGCCTGACAAATAGCCTCTTTCTGATAATCTTAATCTTTTCCACCTACGGCATAGCAAATCGTTTTTATGGAAAACTGACAGGGATTCTATCCTCCCTTCTCGTATCTACCTATTCCGTTGTCTTAGGGCATTCGAGGGAATACCTGCTCGAGCTCTCTCTTGTCTCGATGGTTGCCCTTTCGATTTATCTCCTGATTATATCCGACGATTTTAAAATACGGAGATATTCAATATTATTTGGAATCGCCTCGGGATTGGGCATGCAGACACGCTGGAGTTTTGCGTTTTTCCTGTTTCCCGTGGTGATTTATAGCTTATATAGAATTCTGAAAGGAATAAGCGTCCGGTGGTCGGCGAGCAGCAGTCAAATAAAAAATTTTATTATATCCTCGATTATTTCCGGAGCTATCTTCTCCCCGTGGTATACGGCAAATCTCGGAAAAATAATTCTTCAATCGAGTTACACCTTGAAAAAAGTTGTAATTATGGAAGGGGACCCGCATGGCTTTAATCTCGAAAACTTTCTTTTCTATATAAAAGCATTAAATGAGCAAATAACTTCTCCATTGTGGCTGCTCTTTGCCGCCGGTTTTGTGTTATACATATACAGGCATATCGCCTCAAAGTTTAAAACTTCCGGCTCTCGACTCCAAACTCATGACTCCGAACTCTTATTCTGGTGGTTTGCAGGCTCTTATGCAATCGTAACTGCCGTTGCAAATAAGGATACTCTAAGATTTTCGATGCCTTATCTTCCTGCGGTTGCCATTTTTTCAACTTTTTGGATAGAGAATATAAAGAGCCGCATCTTGAAAAACAGTGTTATTGCCTCCTTAACTATCCTTATCATTTTTCAATTTCTCTCGTCTACTTATGAAACAAAGATACTTCTCGCTAATAGGTTCGAACTCGGAAAGTTTAATATCATCCTTTCAAATCCGAATCCGCCTGTGAGAGAGGATTGGAATATCGGGGAGATAGAGAGGGCGATACTATCGGAAAACAGATTTTATAATATTAAAAATATGATAAGGGTAATACCCGACCACCCGAGAGTTACAAGGGCGACATTCGAGTATTATAGATATATAAACGATTACGATATGCTCGGTTTTGTCAGCCAGCATAATAATTTCCCGAATTTTACGGATTATATCGTTACAAAGACAGGGAATCAGGGTCCTCCGTTCAGCGAAAAGGCATACAGCCTTACAAAATATATAGAGGAAGCTCCGCCTCGATTTACGAATATTTTTCGCAAGATTAAAGAATTCAAGCTCCCGGACGGCGCTGCGAGCCTGTATAAAAGAGATATAGCTCCTCTTGCAGGTGTAACTGCACAGGATGTTATTAATATTATAAAAGAGAGATTCGAAAAAATACTCCTTCAATTTATCAAAGAACATGAAGGGCTGGAGATTAGGATAATTCCTTATAGCGACGATGAAAGTCTCACAGGAAGGTTTAAAGAGATAACCGTCTATGCGAAAAAGGCAATGGTTGGCGACTATAAGCATAAGGATATAGGGCTTATGGCAGAAGATATAAGATTCACATTCCGTGATATTACCGTCAATCTGTATAAATTGAAAGAAGATGCCGTAGAGGTGATAAGCTTAAAAGAGGTCATCCCTTCAGGAAAGATATATGCCGAGGATTTGAAGGGGTATCTTATGAAAGGGGCAAAGGGGATTAAAGAGATAGATGTGCATTTTAAGGATAATACAGTATCCCTTTCGTCCAGATTGAATGCAGGTGTATCTCTTATGCTTAAATTTAAGCCGGTTATCACTCAGGAAAACAACATGGATATAAAGATTGAGGGATTGAAGCTGTCGTTTGTGCCGATCCCATCCTTTATTCCAAATATACTGTTAAATAATATCCATATATTCAATCAGGACATCACGCCGTGCAGGGTGGTTTTAAATAAAATAACGATAGAGGACGAGTATTTAAAGATTAATTAGTTCACACTGAAAAATGTGGCAACTTACTATACAGATAATTACTTGGTTCACACTGAAAAATGACCTTTTTTTCACTTCCGTTACTTTTTCTTTTGCCCTATTTATTTGAAATTATTTATCAAGGAACAAAAGAAAAACTAAAAAGTCGTTCAAAAAAGTCATTTTTCAGCATCATCTACTTAATCGGTGTAATCTGTTTTTAAAATATTTTAGTAATCATTATCCCAGATTATGTACGAACGATTTATATAAGACCTTATGTCCCTGTAGCGACTGTCACCGGTGGATTA
>CAYMMR010000150.1:0-7180 GCA_964391545.1 uncultured Nitrospinota bacterium
AAGAAAAACTAAAAAGTCGTTCAAAAAAGTCATTTTTCAGTATCGTCTATTTAGTATCTGGCGAAAAAAACATCATTTTTCACAGCACATTATTTACTATTATGGGATACGAATTAAGTATAAGGACATCCTTTGCAGCGGCGCATCAACTGAAGGGCTATGAGGGAGGGTGCGAGAATATTCACGGCCACAACTGGAAGGTGGAGGTTTTCGTAACTGCCGATAAATTGAATGACATCGGCATAGCCCTCGATTTTAAGATTTTAAAAAGCAGGACTGAAGAATTTATTTTAATGCTCGACCATAAAAACCTGAATCAGGTTCCGCCGTTCGATGAGATAAATCCCTCATCCGAGAATATAGCCCGATGGCTCTACCAAAGATTAAGAGAGGTTTTGAAGGGCTATGATATAAAGATAAGCAAGGTATCGGTGTGGGAGACCGATAAATACTGCGCCGCCTACAGCGAGGAATAATATTATCCAATTATCGGCAGGGCGGTTCCGCAGAAGTTACACTTTTCTTCACGGTAGTTCTTTTCGGTTATAAAGTATCCTTCTCTCGAAATAACGAGTTTTTTGCAGTTGTGGCAATATGTGTTATTCCACTCGATTTCCCTTACATTTCCCACATATACATAGTTTATCTTTTTGGATGCAATATCCCTCGCCCTTTTAAGCGTATCGAGCGGGGTAGGGGGGAGAGAGAGCTTATAATTTGGAAAATATCTTGAAAAGTGCAATGGGATACTCGGGTTTATTGCTGCAAGCCAATCTGTAAGCTTATGGAAAAGCTCGTCTGTATCATTGAGTGTGGTTATGATAAGGTTTGTAATCTCTACATGACAGTATTTCTGAGATAGCTCTACTGCTTTCAAGACAGGGGCAAGCTGGGCAGAGCATATTTTTCGGTAAAAGGAGTCGTCCATCGATTTTACATCGATGTTCATGGCGTCTATAAGGGGAAGTATTTTCAGGAGAGGCTCTTCGGTTATAAATCCGTTCGTAACGAGCACATTCTTTAATCCCTCCTTCTTTGCCATCCCGGCGGTGTCGAGGATATATTCATACCATGTAAGCGGCTCGGTATAGGTATAGGATATGCCGATTGAATTATGTTTCTTTGCAAGCTCGACCGCTCTTTCTGGAGAGAGGTATTGCGTCGGAGCTTCCATCTGAGAGATTTGCCAGTTCTGGCAGAATTTGCAGCTTAGATTACAGCTATTCGGACTTATAGATAATATATCGGAGCCGGGATAAAAATGATAGAGGGGTTTTTTCTCGATTGGGTCAACTGCTACGGATGTTGTCCGCGCATAATTTTTTGCATATAGTATTCCGCCCTTGTTTTCTTTCCCCATACAGATGCCAATCTTGCCGTCCTTTATAATGCAGTAATGGGGACAGAGTTTGCATCTGACCTTCTTATCCTCTAATTTTTCGTAAAAAAGAGCCTCGTACATAAAAAGGTTAAAAGGCTAAAAGGTTAAAAGGCTAAAAGGCTTTTAAATCTCTTCACCTCTTAACCTTTTTACCTTTTTACCTTATTTATATCTCTTCACCTCGAACCTCATCAGTTCCACATCTTCATCCGGCATTATACCTGCTTTTCTTTTAGCAATATAAATCTGCTCCTCAACAGTATCTACACCTTCGATATCTGGGAGGAGAAGCCCTCTCCTCCATCCCTTTGTTACAATAACCCCGTATTTCTTCGGGTCGAGTTCGGCGATGGAAGTTATTTTTTCCGGCTCTGTAAGGACATCGACCGATATATCTATCTTGCCTATCTCTTCCGAAGCGACAGGCGGGAATCGCGGGTCTCTGGTAGATGCGCTTATGGCATTTTGTATGACCTCTAAAGCTATATTATGCTGGGTAGGGGCAAAGGTGCCTATACAGCCTCGCAGTTCCCCGTGCTTTTTGAGAGAGACGAATGTCCCTGCCCTTCCTTTCATTTCATTGGATAATTCAGGGGGAGGCGAAATGACCTTGCCTGTCTTTATGTATGTCTCGATTGTGTCTCTTGCGAGCTTGACTAATGGATGGGAATTCATAATAAAGTATCAAAGTATCAAAGTGTCAAAGTGTCAAAGTTGTTTTTATGCCCTGATACTCTGATACTTTGACACTCTGATGCTTTAATTCTTTCTCTCCAATATGTAATCGGATAGAGATATAAGTGCGTTAAAATATTTCTCGGAATCGGGGGTTTTTAAAGGAATTATATCGCTTTTTGCCTTTTCGATAAATCTTCTTGCACAGTCCATTGTATAATCCAATGCGCCGTGGTCGTTCATAAGATGGATAATCCTGTTTAACCGGTCTTTGCCGATTTCCTTGGATTTTACTATTTCTCTTAACTCTTCTTTCTCTTTTTCGTCCGCTTCTTTGTAAAGATAGATGAGCGGCAGGGTTATTTTGCCTTCCGATAAATCGTTTCCTACGGGTTTTCCCAGAATAGTCTCATTCGATGTATAGTCGAGCAGATCGTCCACCAATTGAAATGCGATACCGATATTTTTTCCAAAGGATATTAACGCCTCCTCTTTATCCGGGGTTGTGCCTCCGAGTATGGCGCCTATTCCGCAGCAGGCGGATATAAGGGCTGCGGTCTTGCGGTTTATCACATCTATATAATCATCTTCGGTGGTATCGAGGTCATATTTACATATAAGCTGTTTTACCTCTCCCTCTGCAACCTTTTTTGAGGCATCGGATATAAGGGTTATTATCCGCTTATTGCATTCCTCTGACATTAAATGGAAGGATTTTGAGAAGAGATAATCGCCTACAAGAACACTCGCATCGTTTCCCCACTTTGCATTTGCAGAGGGGTTGCCTCTTCTTATATCAGCCTCGTCTACGACATCGTCGTGCAGAAGCGTGGCGGCATGAATAAGCTCTACTACGCAGGAATACCTTATATGGCTGTCCCCGCCGTTATATCCGCACAGTTTTGAAGCTGTTAGCACAAGGATGGGTCTCAATCTTTTACCGCCCCCGTTGGAGAGGTAGGCGCTTATGATTGGAATAAGGGCGACATCCGACTGGAAATTTCTCTTTAAATACTCATCTACCTTTTTAAGGTCATCCTGCAGTATGGTTATAACCTCTTTAAAGCCCATAAAGGAAGGATAAATTAGCAGGTCTTCGTTGTCAAGGGAAAATTCCTTTAATAATTCCTTAATCTCTCTTTAATAACCCTTTAATCTCGTTTTTTTTAATATATAGAAAATTATTAAATCACCGAAGCCGCTGAAAGCACAGAAAAATTAGACACAGATTCACACAGATTAATTATGATGGACACAGTGAAAATCATATAAAAATCAGTGTCCATCAGTGTCAAAAAAATCATTGCATTCAGTGTTTCAGTGGTTAAGATTAATCTATTTAAGAGGAGGGGGATATGAATATTGAAAAAGAAAATGTGAAGGATGCGGGGGCGGCAAATAAAGCAGTTTCCAAATCGGTTGCAGCAGGAGCTTGTTTTTCGCTGCTAACAATTTTACTCGGTTTTCTCCTTGGCGGTGCATTTGGCGCTGCGGAAGAGCCGATAAAGAAGCGCCTGAACGATTCAGGGACGGCAGTTTTGCAGTCCGTTTATAAAGGGGATGCTGCGGCAAAAGATGCCGTTGTTAAGAAGTCATGGGAATATTTAAAAAGGGCTCATCTTCACGGAGGCGCTATTGGAACTGCTGCGCTCGGCTCTATCATTGCGCTTATTAACCTGTGCCGTCCGGGAATTCTCGTAAGCTTAAGCGCCCTGTCTTTTGGCTCGGGCGCCCTTATCTATTCGGTGTTTTGGCTTTTAGCCGGGTTTGCAGCGACGGGATTGGGCAGCACGGGCGCTGCCAAAGAGTCGCTTTCCTTTATTGCAATACCGGGCGCGGGTCTTTGCATTATCGGACTATGCGGCACAATCTTCTCTGTCGTTAAGGCGAGGTTTTTTAGAAATGTTTTTTAAATACAGGAACACGAATTACACAACTCCCCCCTCACCTTTCTCCTCTCCCCTGAGGGGAGAGGGTTGGGTGAGGGGTTGAGGTGTAAAGGCAGGGAGATATATATAGACCGTTGTCCCTGCCCCAACCGAAGATTCCACTGCGATATGACCATTATGTTTTTTTATTATGGAGTAAGATATGGAAAGCCCAAGCCCCATCCCCTTTCGAGTTCCCATCTGCTTCGTAGAAAAATAAGGGTCGAATATTTTTTGTAGATATTCTTTAGGTATCCCTGCGCCCTCATCCTTAATCGCTATTTTTATGTAATTCCCATCTTTTAAAGGGAGATTGTCCTTTTTGCTTATAATTATATTTTCTGCACTTACCCTTATGACACCGCCCTCCGGCATAGCCTCTCTCGAATTTATGACAATATTTTGTATTGCCTGATTCATCTGTCTTTCATCCGCTTCGACAGCATAGAGGTCATCCGGCAGGTAAAACTTGCATTTGACATTGAAGCCGCTCAAGGCAAGCTCGATGCTCTCCTTTAAAAACATACCAATTGAAATTATCTTTTTTACAAACGCCCCGCCTTTGGCAAAGGTAAGAAGCCTCCCTGTTAAATCCTTTGCCTTCATACAGGCATCCTCGGACTTGCTAAGCATATCGAATATCTCCTCTTCGGGTTTTACATACTCCTTCGAGAGAGATATATTCCCAAGTATTGCAGTAAGCAGATTATTAAAATCGTGGGCTATCCCCATAGCGATAAACCCAAGAGATTCGAGATTCTTTGCCCTGATTAGAGCCTCCTCCATATTCTTGCGCTCGGTAATATCCCTGAATGCCGTAAGAGAGGCTGTAACCTTTCCATTCTCGATGATAGGTGTAGAAATGTAAGCTACGGGGAGTGTAGTTCCATCCTTTCGGGTAAAGACATCATCTTCGATGCGATAGGTTTTGCCGGAAGATAGGACCTTCAGCACAGGACATTCCTCTTCGGAATAGTATGTCCCGTCCGCTTTCCAGCGGTGAATTGCCGTATGTATATTTTTTGCAATAAGCTCATCCTCCTTCCAGCCTAAGAGACGCTCTGCCTCCGGGTTCATAAAGGTCAGGCACCCCTCTCTATCGAGCTCGAAGACCCCCTCTCCCAGTGCAGAGGTAATGTCCCTCAATTTCTTCTCGCTCTGCTCTACTGCTGTATGCAGCTTGAGGAGTTCTTCTTCAATCCACTTGCGTGCTGTAATATCCAGGGCAATCTGCAGCTTGACCGTTCTCCCATCGAGCCACTCTATTGCCCTGTCAATACACTGAAACCACCTTCCTGCTGCTGCATATTCAAATTCATAAATACAGGGCGACTGCAGTATGCCGTCTTTAATCAGACATTCTTTACTGCATATTGCCTTTTTGCCTGCCTCCCAATGTGCCTTTCCCCAATCAATATCTTTTCCGTATTTGTTTATAAAAATAATTTCCTTCGTATCAATATCGTAGACATAAACCACTGCATCGAAAGAATCGAATATTATAATCAGCTGCTTGAATTGGCTGTGGAGAGATTCGGCGTCCAATTTAATTCTGTCTGCCATTTTATTGAAGGTCTTGGAGAGTTCTGCCAATTCATCTTTTCCTTTCAATTCTACCCGTTTATTGAAATTACCTTCTGCAATAAGTGTGCTTGTCTCGATGAGCTTGTAAATACGACGGCTTATGAATATATCGAACATGAACCACAGGACGATACAGAAGCCTGCCAATATAAAAATGTATTGATAAGAGCGGTTTAAGGCATCGAAATAGGCAGCAGACTTTAAATAGCCTAAGTCATAGTGCATTAAAAACAACCCCACTCTCTGCCGGCGAATCTCGCCGGGTAATGCGCCGAGTATAACAGGGTAAATCGCCATAACGGCTTCTTTATCTTTTAGGAGCTTTACTATGCCTGACTTTGTATCGCGGGCTTGGGTAAAGAGAGGGAGACATTCGGCGTAGCCTGTGTCTTTTAAGTATTGTCCATGTAAATTAAAACTTGTAGCCGTAATCGCCTTATTATTTTCATCGAAGAGAATGGCTGTATTTAGATTAAGGTCTGTTCCGAGCCTTCCGAACTGGGCATTGACTACCTCTATGTCCCCTTCTTCCAAATGATGCTCGATTTCGCTCGAGTGAAAATATCCTGCAGCCTTTGCCCTCGATATTGCATCATTTTCTACCCGGAAATATGACTGGGATATCTCGCGATAGGCCGAAAACAAGCCTAAAAATACCCCGAAGAGAAAAATAATTACAGGAACGATAAGACGAATTTTCATCTGAAAATACCTTTTTAAACGCAAAGACGCAAAGTTATAAAGAAAGATGCAAAGAAATTAAAAACTTTGCGACTTTGCTCCCTTTGCGACTTTGCGTTAATATTCATCCTTCTTTGTGAGCCAACGGCTCATGTGTGTTTCATGTTTTTCATTCTATTCCAGCCTTTTTAACCAGACTATCGTCTAACAAGCTGCTTGTATCAATATCTTTTTTCAGCAGATTATTATCGAGCATATACCGGGAGAGATGCCCGATTCCTTTCCTTAGCGACCCATCGCCTCCTCCGAGCATCTTTTGATTTTCTTTTATATCCGGGATAATAATGCCGTCGAGAGATTTTAAAAATTGCCCGGGTGTAATGCCTTCCCTCGGCGCAATACGGCTTGCTGCATCCTGCGGGTTCTTTTTTAGATAATCGAGCGCGTGAAACCAGCCTTCGATAAGGACATCCATAGAATCATTACGGCTATCGAGTATATCTTTATTAATAACCAGCACATCCACAATCTCATTCGGTATCTTTGTGCTGTCAAAGATGAGATTTGCGCCGGCAGAGAGAAGCCTGGAGCGGACAGGCTCGAAAGTTACTACAGCATCTATAATTCCTTCATTAAAAGCCCTTTCATGTCTGGAAACATCCAATGGAATGACATTAATGTCTTTTAATGACAAACCGGCAATTTCGAGGGCGCGGGTTAAATGAAATCCTCCAAGCGCCGTTGACTCCACTCCAACCCGACTGCCCCTTATATCATGAAGATTTTTAATATCGGGCTTCGATAGAATAACATCCCCGCCGTTTGAAATGTCCATGACGAGAACTATTCGTATATCAGGATCGCTTTCCGATAAAATCAATGCCTCATCCATTGTCAGGGTTGCAGCTTCTATGGTCTTATTGCGGTATGC
>CAYMMR010000151.1:0-7168 GCA_964391545.1 uncultured Nitrospinota bacterium
TTCTCTGTGCCTCAGTGTCTCAGTGGTTAAAATCAGGTTTTTGTTCTCGTCATCATTGAATCGTTTACCAGCAGTCTCGATGCGTTGGCTGCAACAACCAGCGTAGGAAGCTCTTCGAGGGCTGCTGCCATAACAGGGCTTAATATGCCGATAGATGCAAGCCCCATTGTAATTACATCCCATGAAATCCCCAGGGCAATGCCTTCTCTGATAATTTTGTAGGTATTTCTTCCGACCTTTATAGCATGCGGAACCTGAGACCAATCGTCCCTCATCAATGCAACATGGGCTGCTTCTATTGCCACATCTGTCCCCGCTGCTCCCATTGCAATTCCAACATTGGATTGGGCAAGGGCAGGGGCATCGTTCACGCCGTCGCCAATCATACAGACTTTATGACCATCATCCTGAAGATCTTTTATAATTTTTATCTTATCTTGAGGCAGACAGTTTGCCCTGTATTCGGTGATGCCAAGTTTATCTGCAATTTTTGAAGCAACCCTTTCATTATCTCCGGTTAAAATGATAAGTCTTTTAATGCCGCTCTTCTTTAAATCCTCTATTGCCTTTGGAACCTCATCCCTTAAAACATCGGCAACGGCAATTATTCCAATAACTCCCTCTCCCCTTGCCCCTCTCTCCCTCTCCCTCTGGGAGAGGGTTGGGGTGATGGAGGGTGAGGGGATTGCAAGGAAAAGGACGGTCTTCCCTTCTTTTTCCAGTTCCTCTGCCTTTGTCATTATATCTTTTAAAATGGTAATTCCTTTTTCCTTTAGAAGTTTCTGATTTCCAAGAATAATGGTTTTCCCTTCCACCCTCCCTGTAATGCCTTTACCTACAATGTATTCGAATCCTTCCGGCTCGAGAATCTCTACACCTTCCTTTTTAGCCTTTTCAATAATTGCCGAAGCAATGGCATGTTCCGAGTGTCTTTCAATAGATGCCGCAAGCCTCAATATATCCCCCTCACCTTCTCCTCTCCCCTTGCCCCTCACCCCCTCTCCCTTTGGGAGAGGGTCAGGGTGAGGGTGGGTGAGGGGTATCACATCCGTCACTTCCGGTCTCCCAAAAGTTACTGTCCCTGTCTTATCCATCACAACACAATCTACCTTTGCCAAAGCCTCTAAGTATAATCCTCCTTTGATAAGAAGCCCTCGCCTTGCGCTGCTTCCGACACTTGCAACGACAGAAAGGGGTGTGGCAAGACCGACTGCGCATGGACATGCTGCAACAAGGACTGCGATGGCATAGATAGCCCTACCGGAGATGAGATATGTAAGAAGGGCAAAACTAACAGCCGAGGGCAGGAAATAAGTGGTGAACCTGTCTGCAAATTTCTGAACAGGCGCCTTATGCGCCTCTGCCTCTTCGACAAGCTTTATAATCTTTCCAAGTGTTGTATCCTCTCCAACCTTTGTCGTTCTTATTTCCAAATAGCCATTTTCGTTTAATGTGGCAGCAAAGACTTCATCTCCGATACCCTTTTCGATAGGCATGCTTTCGCCTGTAATCGATGCCTGATTTACCGAACTCGAACCTTTTATTACAATGCCGTCTACAGGTATCTTTTCCCCCGGTCTTGCAGCCACAATATCGCCTGATCTCAATTCCGAAGCATCAATCTCTATCTCCCTTCCATCCACCTTTATCCTCGCTGTTTTGGGCGCAAGCTTTATAAGCTCCTTTATTGTCTGCCTCGACCTCGTTACTGTAAACTCCTCTAAATAATGGGCAAGGTTCATGAAAAAGACAACAAGCATGGAGGATGTAAACTCTCCAATAGCAGCAGCGCCGATAATTCCCACACTCATCATCGAATCAACATTAACCCCCCCTCTCCCCCCTTTATTAAAGGGGGGTAGGAGGGGTTTAACTCCAAGAAATGCCTTTTTGAATATCGGGTATCCGCCAAGCAGAATAGCAATAAGAGTAACAGGCAAAGGAATTAACTCCAGCCCCTTTTCTAAAAATCCAAAATACTCGAGTCCTATCTCACCGAGGGCAATAATGCCAATAGAAGTTATAAATGCAAAACGGAGTGTGTCCGCAAGTTCTCTTTTTGTCTTTACCTCTAAACTCCTAACTCTAACCTCTGAACTGATTTCAGCCTTATGCCCAATCCCCTCGATCCTTTTAACAATCTCCTCTGGTTTGACCTCTGCCTCGTCATAGCTAACGACAGCCTTCTCCGCTGTCAGAAGGGTTTTTATATCCTTAACTCCTTTTGCTGCCTTTAATACCTTCTCCACTTTAACTGCACAATCGGCACAGCAAAGTCCGTCAACCTTTAGTTCAATGGTTTTCATCTGAAAATCCTCTTATAGCAGTAAACCACCCCTCACCTTTCTCCTCTCCCCTAAGGGGAGAGGGTGGGGTGAGGGTGATTTTAGTCTGTTATGATTTATCCTGCCAATATTTCCGAATAATAGTATAACATCTTTTATAGTGAGGATTAAAAATCCAACTGCCCCTGAACCATGAATGTATCGTTATCCACACCCTGCCCCTCTTCCTCTTTAAAGGTATAATCGGTTTGAATCTTAAGGTTGTGTCCCTTTATATAAAAATTAAAACCAATGGTTGTCCATCTGAGCTTATCCATTGAGATATTGGTATTAGGATCAATGGACTGATACCTAAAAGCCACCTCAATCTTTGTCCCGCTATATTCCAATGGCATTAGATACCCTCCCTGAACATACCATCCATCGCCCTCTATATCCTTTTTAAACCGGCCATACTCAGCCTGCATGGTAAAGGGCTTATAATTGCCAAAAATGTCCAGCCCCCATGCAGAAAGGTCAAACTGCTTGCCGCCGGATATAATATTACCGAGCCTTTCATAATTGACGCCGATATTTAATCTCCTCCCTTCCCCGATGTATGAGCCTCTGTAATCGGCATAATCAACCTTTGGCCCGTCGAGGAGATTGATGACACACCTTCCACCCCACATAAGCTCTTTGCTCTCCTTATCGAAAATATTACTGTCGAACACGCCAATACTATATTCCATGAAGCCTTCATAAGGTCTGCCATAGAGGAGCAGTCCGTAGGTATTATCGGTTATACCGAATTCTTTCAGCTTATCGTAGATAAGAGAGTAATCCATAAGCAGTAGTTTTGAATCCGATGTCAGGGCATCCCTGCTGAAGGGGGCATCGTAAAGACCGACACTGATGTTCAGTGCGGGATTAAAAAGATATGCTATAAATACAGTCTCGGCAATTACATTGGCTGTTTTTCCCTCCTGTCCTACATTATCCAATTTCCACTCGAACTTATATTTAACCTTTCCAAATGCATCCCCCTCTGCCTTGAGGCGGGTCCTCCTCATCATCATGTCATTTGCGCCATTGTCATAACTATACCTAGGCTGGATTCTGAATCCGGGCTTGAAGGTTATGCCCTCCACAGGTGTCAGGACAGAAACTTCGCAAAAGCCGATTTCGGGAACCATGAAAAGGATAAATACTGCAATTAGATACCTTACCAATTTATTCATTTCCATAACCTCCTATGCCCATCATTTCAAAAAACCCCTTCTCCATATCCTTTTTCTTCCTGCACGATATACAGATATCGCTCCCAGCGATTGGCAGGTATGGGTTTTCGCACTCAGGGCAAATTACCATCTCTTTTTGATAGAGTGTCTTTATCTCTCTATCGAGAAAGGATTTAAAATCTATAGTATTTAAAGAATATAGGGCTTTATCCGGGCAGAGTTCTTCGCACTGAAAACAACCGACACAACTGGAAATACGAAAATCTATTCTTACCTTTTCTTCATCCTCTATCCTCTTAAGCGCCCCTGTTGGACAGAAAAGCCCGCAGATATTACAAAGGGTGCAGTTATCGTTTATACCAATCCGATATATAGAAAACTCCCCCTTTAGAATGGGCTTAACGGTTTTGACAAACCCCTCCAGTATCTCGATGAGAAGCTGTCTCTTTTCGGGAATTCCGGCATCGGGCAGCGGGGTATTCTCTTTATCCTCATCGAGAGCAGTCCGATAAATCGTTTCTGCCATATTTTTAAACATGGTCAGAAACCCCCTTCTCGAATAATGCGGGGCAGGGAGAATAACCGCCGGTTTTATCTCCTTACCCTTATCAACTGCCGGCAAGTCCTCTGAAATAACAATTGTGCCGTCTATACATAAAGATTTGAGAAGATTTCCGGCATGCCCTGCTGTCTGGATAAGCACCCTCCTCCCCTCGATGGATAAACATTCTTTACAGGATGGACTTAACCATACCTCCTTTGCCCCATAACGGAAGAGGCCTATCAGGTGGGAATCCTTTAATGTCCCTATACAAGGGAGAGCAATGAGACATGAACCCTTTTTAAATTTGGCGGGCTTAAAATTCTCTCCTGAGGAGCAGGTAAAAACAATATACTCTCTATCTTTTGTAATATTTCTTAACCTCCCCCAGAGATCCCTGTCATTAAAGCCGTGTAAGATTAAGGCGCCGCTTGGACATGCGGCAGTGCAGATGCCGCAGGAGTTGCATTGTTCTTCTTTGATCAAAACGGCATTATCCTTAAATTCCATGCACCTTTCCGGACAACTCTCTACACACAGCCTGCACCCCGCCCTTTTGTAAAGATAGGAAGGACAGCGGTGCGGTATAAAATCTATCATATAAATTAGCGCACGAAGTTATCTATTCGATACTTGATAATACTGCAAAAACCTTTTTTTTGAACGACTTTTTAATTTTTCTTTTGTTCAACCCCCCTTCCTCCCCCCTTATTTTAAGGGGGGATTGAGGGGGGGGAGTAAAATAGAGCAAAAGAAAAATTAACGGAAGTGAGAAAAAAGCGTTTTTGCAGGACACTCATACTTCTCTACTCAACCCCATTTCTTCCATCTCCGATTCTAAGAAGGCATAAGTCAATCGTGCCATCTCTCTGTAAAATTGCTGTCGTGAATAATCCATTACACCTTTACAGCACTTGAAAACCCATTTGCTTAAATGTTGAGCAAAAAAATCCCTCTGAAGCTCTGCGTATTTCAATGCTGCATCTTCATTGCCGTCATTCCATTTTCTCGACTCTTCCATGGCGAGACGACCTATAAATGCCAGCTCTAACCCTATATGGTCGGGAAAGCCCTTGAAGTCTTCCGGCAGGGTAAAACCGCTTTTTTTGTAAAATGCCATAACCCCGGCTGCGGCCTCCTGCGAGAGAAGCCCATTAAGCCAGACAGATTCGTAAGGCGATATGCTGCCCGGTAGGATGAGGAGCCTGGCATATTCCTCCGAGAGCATCTCTATTATCTCTTTCTCTTCATGGTTAAAGAAGTCATCACTCAGCTCTAACCCCAAATCCTTTAAAGCTTCTAAAATATCCTTATCTTTAAGACTCCTTAAAAAATCAGGGGATACCTCCCTTAAAAATACCGCAGAAAAGAAAAGATAAAGTCTTGCCCTGCTTTCCGCTGTCTTTGTCTTATCTAAGTCATTGGACATAAAAAAATCCTCTGGGGAATGCGGTGAAGGGTGGTTAATCCCTTCACCGTCATTAAAGATGGGGGAGAGTCATAGCTCCAACTATGCAGATGGTCCTTCCACTGCTATAATTCGTCCAAGGATATCCACATATCCGGGGAACCCAACTATCGGTGAGAGTAAGTTGGGGTCAACCAATTGGTTTATGTTGGCAGTGTAATCCCTCTGCTGGTAGGTTGTGCCGACACCCGACGAGAAACGACCGCCGCCTGCGTAAGGCATCTTTAACACGCCAGGACGAACCGTGTGCGTTACAAGAACGACACTCTTTTGTGTCTTGCCAAGCATATTCTCGATTGTTATCACATCCCCTGTATCCACACCATGAGCCTCTGCATCCTTTGGATTCATGGCGCATACGCCGACACAGTGAGTGCCTTTCGTAAACTTCTTCTTTACCGCCTTAATGCCTCCCTGCGGCATTCCCATGCCGTTTTTCTCCGTAACCCAATCGGCAATCTCAGCCTCAAAACCTTTATTCATGGGCCACCAGATACTATCGGTTGGCGTCTCTGCCTGCTGCGGATTGGCATAAGTCGTTGTCATGCCCTGATGAATCCTGGCAGAAATCAACTGGAACGGATACTTCTTTACCATCTCTGCATATCTCGGGCTTGCAGGATTGTAAGGCGGGTCGAACCAGAAGAATGTGGTCGGGTATTTATCCCATTTTACCCCTGTGTATTTTTCAAGGATTTCGAACCCGTATGGTTTTGCGCCGCCCTTTATATGCTCATTATAATTCTCCATCCTGCTCCAGACAAACTCAATCTTGCCTGATTTGTGCTGGATTGCCTGCTCATACCTTCTCCACGCCATAGGCCATACAGCAACACCCTGATGCTTCCTCAGCCAATCCACTGTTATCGGCTCGCCCTGAATCACCTTTTTCTCATGGTCTATCTTTACCCTTCCTGCCTCAAGGGAATCCGGTGTGCCGATGAGTGTATAGCCCTTAGGGAGTTTTGGATATGGAAGAGGCTCGCCCACATTCTTTTTACCGGGTGTCCCCTCGATTGCCTCTGTCCAGAATACATCATCATGGGTATATTTGAGCCAGAACTCATTTGGGTCAACATCTTTATCGCCGTTGTCATAGAGGGCCTTTGCAACGGCATTCATTATCTCAACCTGAGTCTTTGCCTCGCCGAGCGGCTTTACTACCTGATCCCTGAAAACAGCAACAGGACAACTTGGATATATATCTGCAATGCCATACCTCTCCAGATAGTTTGCTGCAGGAAGAACAACATCGGCATAGAGATAATTCTCAAGGTAGATGGAGTCTATGCTGACATTCAGCTCAAGAAGATACTCGCCTGTCTTAGGGTCGGCTGCAGTAAGCGCCTCCTGCCATTTCCATGTGGCGCTTCCGCTTATCATTGTATTTCCGCCGATTTCGAACCTTGCCTTGATTGGATATTTATAGCCCTTAAAAGGACCATACTTTATCTCTACCCCTTCAAGGATTCTCCTCGGATGGTCGCCGACCACATCCTCCCAGCCGGCAGGCCAATCGCTCATCTCATCCATGTGCAAATCGCCCTGCTTCCCTTTGACAGTCTTGCCATTAACAGTTCTCGTGATTTCCCTGCCCTGAAAGTGTCCTGCATAGCCGTCCTTGCCGATTCTTACCTGATTGCAGTCAATTACA
>CAYMMR010000152.1:0-7148 GCA_964391545.1 uncultured Nitrospinota bacterium
CATCTCAGATATTCGCTGAATAGTTACCGATTTTTTTCGTTTGTTATGAAAGTGAGGTCAATATTTTTCATTATGTTTCAGAATGTATATCTCCAACCTTTCCTTGATTATCCTTCATTGCAGAATGTTTTTATTCAAAAATCCTGTTCGCCCTGACATATCGCTTTGAATAGTATCTCTCCCTAATGGAGCTTTTTGTTACGCCCTGACTGCTGCTTGCATGGGCAAATGTATTATTATCCATATACACCCCCACATGAGAGATAGTTCCCGTCATCGAGGTGTTAAAAAATATCAGGTCGCCGGGTATTAGAAGATTCCCGGTATCCATTCCCACCATTGCCTGCTCCCTGCTCGTCCGCGGCAGCTCTACACCCTGCTCCCTGTATAATCTTCTCGTAAATGCAGAGCAATCGATTCCGTTCGTAGAATCGCCGCCGAATCTATAAGGTATGCCGATATACCTGTCTATAGAAGAAAAGAGTCTGTTCACATCGAGGTCGCCTCTCCTGCCGTATTCCACAGCCCTCTGCTCCATTGCCGCAAGCTCTTTTCTCCTCTTTTCTTCTCTCTCTCTGTTTCTCCTCTCCTTTTCTCTTTCTGCCTCCTTCATCTGCATCTCCAGTGCCGTATCCGCATCGGACTGCTCTTTTTGGTATTTTGCAAGCTCGTTCTGGTAAGCCTTCAGCATCTTTTCTATATCTTTTGCTATCCTCTCCTGCTCTTTTGCATATATATTTTCCTCTCTTTCTTTTCTCTCCCTTACCGCATCCTGCTCCTCCATGTATTTTTTTACTATTTCAAGGTTCTTCCTTTTTATCTCCTCCCGCTCCCTCGCTATCCTCTCTTTTTCAGCCTTGAGTCTCCTATTCTCCTCCTCGACCGCCTTCCTCATCTCCTCCTGCTCTCTCCTGTATCTTAAAACTTCCGCCTCCTGTCTTTTCCTTTCAGCCTCTTGCTGAAGCATCAGCAGCCTTTGCCTCTCCTGCTCGAATTTTTGTCTTTCTTCCTCCTCCCTCTTCCGCATATCTTCCTGCTCCCTCTCGTATCTCGAGAGAGTGTCCTGATTTCTCTTCTCTATCTCCGATAGCTCCATTGCAATTCTCTTTTCCTCATCCGAAAGCCTATTTTTCTCTTCTTCGATTCTCTTTAGATTTTTTTCTGCCTTCTGTTTCTCCATCTCCTTCTGTGATTTCTTTGCCTCTGTGTCCTGCCTTAGCTTATCCAAGTCTCTCTTTTTTACGAGCTTCATCATCAAATTTCTCTCTACTTCGCCCATCGGCTTCCATTTTTCCGGCTCCTTTTCCCTGACCGATTTTATCGCCTCGAGCACGAGGTCGTCGGCGCTCTTTCTTTTCAGTCCTCCCTGGTCAACATCTATCAATATGGAAAGGGCCACCTTTTGGGCAGTAAGCCCCCTGTCAACTCCGTATATCAAGCCCCTTGTAAGAACAGGCATTGCGGCAGCGTCCCATTTGCCCTCGAGAGAATGGTATACGAACTCCTCATAAATATCACGCGGCACATCGGAGTTATAAAACTCCTTCAGGGCATTTGCCGCTGCGTATAGCTGGTCAGGGCTTACATCCTGCGAATATGTTACATCGAATATCTCATCGAGGTATTCGAGAGGAGCGCCCTTTTTAAATGCCCCGTAGACCAGTCCGATTATCTCGGATGTTCTATCTTCGGAGATTCCATCGAAATCAGTTCTCTTTATAACACCTTCCATAATATTTAAAAGTTCGGGGTCGAGTCCCTTTTGTATTTCAGGAGAAAAACCGGATGTGAGGAGGTTGAGCATCCTGTCTTTTTTAAGATTTATGCACTCCCTGTCGAGCAGATCCCTTATCTTTTCCACATCCGCTGCTGTATCTGAAAATGAGATGCCGGGATAAATGGTAATCGTAAGAAAAACCAAAATAAAAAAAGGAACTCTTAACAACATATCTTTTCTCCTAAAAACAATAAATTTTTTTATGTTTGAAGTATATAATTAAAGAGAAATAATTGTCCAGAAATTTCTGTATTATTAATAAACATGGGGGTTTATTATGCGAGACACTTTTTTGAGAAGAATTTTTATGCTTTACGCCGTATTTATTTTATCTGCATGGCTTGTCTCTTGCGACAGTTCAGGGAAAAATGATACCGGTAATATCTTCAGAATGGGCATCCCCTCGGAGCCGCCTACACTCGATTGGTCACTGGCTACGGATGGAGTATCATTCGATGTGATTGCAAATATCATGGAAGGGCTTACGGAGTTCGATGACAGATTAAATCCTAAGCCTGCAATTGCTTATAGATGGGAGGTATCGGAGGATGGGAAGATATATAAATTTCATATCAGAAACGATGTCTTCTGGACTGACGGAAAGCCTGTAACCGCTTATGATTTTGAATATTCATGGAAGAGACTCCTCAATCCTTTAACTGCCGCTGAATATGCCTATCTTTTGTATGATGTGGTCAATGCCTACGAGTATAATTCGGGAAAGATTAAGGACGAAAATGCAGTAGGTATAAAAGCCTTCTCCCCTGATACCCTTGAAGTCAGGCTAAAAAGACCGATAGTCTATTTTCCTTCTATCACCACATTTATGGTAACATTCCCCCAGAGAAAAGATATTATAGAAAGATATGGGGATAAATGGACAGAGCCTGAAAATATAGTAACCAACGGTGCATTTAAACTGATTAAATGGAGACATGAGTATCAATTGATTCTAAAGGCAAATGAAAAATATTATGGCGCCGAACCTAAAGTAAATATAATTAAGCTCTTTGTTGTAAACGAGAGAAATACAGCGCTTACACTTTATGAAACAGGGAATTTAGATATGGTTAGCCTGCCTCCGGAGGCAATGCCTTCATACAGAAAAAGCTCTGAATATAGAAATATCCCTTTACTCAGGGGCTATTATTACGGATTCAATGTCCATAAAAAACCCTTTGATGATATAAGAATAAGGAGGGCATTTGCTGCGGCTATTAATAAAGAGGAATTGCCGCGTATTTTAAAAGGAGGCGAGATTCCTACGGATTCATGGATACCAAAAGATATGTTTGCCCATAATTCAAATATCGGCATTAAATTCAGTCCCGAAGAAGCAAGGAGAATTCTTTCCGGGGCAGGCTATCCCGACGGCAAAGGATTGCCGCCTGTTACTCTGGTATTCAATACCGACCCTGTAAACAGTCTTGTAGCAGAAAATATCCAATCGCAATGGAAAAGAAATCTCAATGTAGAAGTAAAGCTGGATAATCAGGAGTGGAAGGTGTTTTTAAAGAGGCTGAAGGCCGATACGCCCGCAGTCTTCAGGCTCGGCTGGGGCGCAGATTATCCGGACCCGGATAATTTTATGACACTTTTTACGGCAGACAGCGGGAATAATAACACAGGCTGGTCGAACAAAAGATATGATGAACTGATAAATATGGCAAGGGGAGAGGAGAATACAGGAAAAAGAATAAAAATGTATGATAAGGCACAGAAGATTTTATTGGAGGAGGATATTGCAATAATACCACTCTTTTTTACAGCCCAGAATGTCTTGATTAAGCCTTATGTAAAAGGCTTGAGATTGAATGCTATGGAACTGCTGTATCTGAAAAAGATAAAGATTGAAAGACACTAAAATTATCAACCGCAAAGACACAGAGAATGCAGAGATAAAATTTTTTTTATTATTATCTAAGTATCCTCTGCGACCTTTGCGCCTCTGCGGTAAAATTAAGTGAATATGATTGCTTTTATATTTAAAAGATTTCTGTGGGGTATTCCTGTTTTGCTGACTGTGGCGACACTGACATTTGGTATTATGCATATTGTCCCCGGCGGGCCCTTTGACAGGGAAAAGAAACTCCCACCCGAGATAAAGGCTAATGTGGAGGCAAAGTATCATCTGGATAAGCCTATTTATAAACAATATTTCCTTTACCTTTATGGATTAATCAAAGGCGACTTTGGCCCCTCCTACAAATATCTTGGAAGGGATGTAAAGGACATTATAAAAGATACCTTTCCTGTCTCGATACAGCTTGGGATTTTTGCGCTTTTTATATCTGTAATAATCGGGATATGCACCGGTGTTATCGCAGGAATTAAATCGGATACATGGTTGGACAGGCTGACCATCCTATTTGCCACCACTGGCATATCGCTTCCAAATTTTATTCTTGGCATCATATCGATTCTTTTATTCAGCCATTTTTATAAAATTTTTCCTCCTGCTTTATGGGAGGGATGGAGACATACCATACTCCCTTCCATTACACTTGGATTTGCGCCTGCTGCATATATTGCAAGGCTTACGCGGTCAGGTGTAATCGATGTGATGAATAAGGACTATATAAGAACTGCGAGGGCAAAGGGATTAAAATACAGAAGTATAATCTTAAAACATGTCCTTAAAAATTCAATTATGCCTGTTATAACTATTCTTGCCCCAATCACCGCTACACTTGTAACAGGCTCTTTCATAGTTGAATATATATTTTCCATACCCGGCATGGGAAGATTTTTTGTAACTGCAGTAACAAACAGGGATTATCCGCTGATTATGGGAGTTACATTAATTTATACGGTTATAATAGTGCTGGTAAATGTAATAGTAGATATTCTCTATACATTTTTAGACCCGAGGGTGAAGCTTGAATAAATTGGCGATTTTCAGCGGCATATTTTTAGTATTCGTTTCTTTTTCTGCAATCCTTGCGCCGTGGATTGCGCCGTATCCTTACGATTTTCAAAACCCCGAAGAATTATTACAGAATCCGGGTATTAATCACATAATGGGAACCGACAGGCTTGGGAGAGATCTCTTTTCCCGCATACTTTATGGGGCAAGAATGTCCATTTTTGTCGGAATATTTACAGCGGTATCGGCGCTTGTTATCGGGACGATCTATGGCGCGATTTCCGGTTATATCGGAGGGAAGGGCGATAATTTTATGATGAGGATTGTAGATGTAATCTATTCGCTTCCCGACCTGCTGTTGATAATTTTAATAACCGTTATTCTGGGCAGGGGATGGATAAGCATATTTCTTGCTTTGAGTATTGTAAGCTGGGTTACCGTAGCGAGGCTTATCAGGGGAGAGGTATTAAGGCTTAAAGAATCGCATTTTGTGGAATCCGTAAAAGCTGTTGGAGCCGGTCATGGCAGAATACTTTTAATTCATATATTGCCAAATACCCTTGGTCTTCTCATTGTAACGCTTACATTCAGATGCGCCGCCGCTATCTTAGCCGAATCAACATTGAGTTTTATAGGGCTCGGTTTGGCTCCGCCTTTTGCAAGCTGGGGGACGCTTGCCCATGACGGGTGGAGCGCCATAAAATTCTATCCCCATTTGACGATCTTTCCTGCCGCTGCCATATTTTTTACCATGCTCGCCTTTAATTTTCTCGGCGATGGATTGAGAGATGCCTTAGACCCGCAGAAAATAGTGTCAAAGCATCAGAGTATCAAAGTGTCAGAGGGAAAACTTTGACCCTATGACACTTTGACTCTTTGGCACCATTATACTACCGCGATATGCTGTAAAGCTCTTCTCTCTCCAAATCGCCCTTCACCCGTGTGAATATCATCCGTCCTGCTGCGGTCTGGAGGACGCTGCTTACGATTACCTCTACGCTCTTCCCTATCTCCCTGCGTGCATTGTCAACCACAACCATTGTGCCGTCGTCAAGATAGCCAATCCCCTGATTATACTCCTTACCTTCTTTAATGATGTAGACATTCATGGTCTCCCCGGGGAGGACTACGGGCTTAACTGCATTCGATAACTGATTTATATTCAGGACATGAGCGCCCTGGAGTTCGGCGACCTTATTCAGGTTAAAATCATTGGTGATTATCTTTCCGCCGAGTTTCTGGCATAGGGCTATCAGCTTACCGTCCACCTCTCTTATCTTTGGAAAATCATCGTCAACGATAGTTATTTTGAGGTCTGCATTTTTCTGAATCTTCTGGAGGATGTCGAGCCCTCTCCTTCCTCTGTTTCTTTTCAAGCCATCCGTGGAATCGGCTACCTGCTGGAGCTCTTTTAATACAAACTGGGGTATTATAATCTGCCCCTCTAAAAATCCCGTCTCGCAGATATCCGCTATCCTTCCATCTATAATAACGCTGGTATCGAGTATCTTGAAGTTCTTTTCCGCCGATTTATTGCCTCTGAAACGAGCTATGTAGTATGACAGATCCAGTATCCATGCCTTCTTTGCGCCGATAACCAGCCCCATGTATCCGAATACTACATCGAGCAGGATATTTATAAGAAGCGACGATTCGGGAGTCATAAAGGACGACGAGATAGAGAAGGAAAAAAGATTTGCTATAATAAGTCCGGATACAAGCCCTGCTGCCCCGCCCATGATAACTTTTGCCGGCAGTTCTCCGATTTGACTCTCTAATATAATTATAATAAAAGAAATAAAAATTCCGCCTGCCGACCCGGCTATGACGGCTGCCATCCCTTTGCCTGTCTCTAATCCTATGACAGCGCCAACTAATACGAACGCTATCAGAAGCAATCCTCTGATGATTAACATTATTTCACCTCCTTTCTATTTTTTCTCTTTTCTTACATCACCACCTTTCGATTTTTATTTAGTCGAGCGCCTTTTCTATTATTTTTTCTGCCTTCTTGATTTCAATGCCTTTTGCCTCTGCTATCTCGCTTACGATGAGATATTTGGCATTTTCCAGCATCTTTCTTTCGCCAAAGGAAAGTCCCTTTTCTATCTGCAGTAAAGATAAATCTCTATATACCTCAGCTATTTCAAGCAGAGAGCCTGTCTTAATCTTATTAAAATAACCCTTCTGCCTCCTGTTCCAATTTTCATCGAGACTTATGGCCGCATCTTCGCTAAGTATCTTTAATGCCTTGCTTATATCCTTTTTGCTGGCTAACCCTCTTAAACCAACCTTGTCCGCATTATCCACAGGGGTCATTACCGTTACGCCATTTTCCAATATCTTTATTACATAAAACGACCTTCTTTTACCTGAAACCAGTTTATCTTCGACTCTATCTATAATTCCGATTCCGTGAGCCGGATAAATAATTCTATCCCCTATTCTATACATATTTTATATAATATCAAAATATATGCTTTTAGTCAATAACGATTTGAAATT
>CAYMMR010000153.1:0-7106 GCA_964391545.1 uncultured Nitrospinota bacterium
AGATTGCTTCGGCTTCGCCTCGCAATGACAACGAAGAATCGCTCAATTTAGGTTTTTATAATTGCAAGTTTTTTCCCTGTTAAAATCTCAAGGCTTTCTCCGCCATTATTAAACAGTAAATCTACTATAGACAGGAAAGGCATAAATTTACCGTATAGCTGTTTATAGGTTGGATGGCTATAATTATGGAATTCCAACCGTATATTATTATTATCGAATTTATCCTTCTCTATATAGTCTTTAGCGGCATCCCCCGTCAGATAACTATCTGCATTAAGTATTTGACATATATTAATGAGCCTCTCGGTTTTATCCGTTTTTATATTTAAGGCGGATGCAAAAATTATCTTCCTATTTAATCCAAGGATAGCATTTAACCTATAGATAAATTCCATGTCTAAATCTATAAGGTATTTCCATTCTTTTGATAATATCTCTTCAAATATATAAAAATATTCCTTAAAAAATTGCGATTTTTTATAATTCTGTTCTATACTTTTTAGATGTTTTTTTTGCCAGCCTGTCCTATTATCGATAAGGACATCCTTTATGATAAGGTTATTCTTTCCAGAGGTGAGAACCGGCACGGTCATCCATTGAATTCCCTGTGCTGTTTTTATCCTATTTCTGTTCCGCCAGCCATGTTTGTCATATTGAACATCATCCAGAATGACAAAGGTATCGCTCTTATACATCTGGTCAAAGAAGCCGAGCCATGGGATATAACCTGGCTGGAGTATTACGACGGTTATAGACATATTAAGACCTTATATTCCCTAAAATTCTTTTAATCCTCTCACTAATTTTTATAATATACTCATCTGTATAGGGCGACCTGACAAAGAGGTTTATTATCCTCTGAGATAAAAAATCGGTATTTTTGAAATTCTCATCGTGATTACAGTAAATGGCATGCAGTGGCTGCGAATAAAGGGCAGTTACAAGCTCTCCGCCTTCTCTTAATTTTTCTATTAATTCTTGACGGCAATTATTATTCAAAATACAGCTATAGCGAAAGAATGTCCCAAAGTCATCTGAATATTCGGGATGGGTAATAAAATCCGCATCGAGGCAGCGTCTATATAGCATGGCATTCTCCCTTCTTACAGAGAGATTATCGTCTATGCTGTTCATTAGATAATCGAGCCTTTCCATCCATTCGGCATAATTTTTATGGTTTCCTTCCTCTTTCTTTAATTCTACAGCCATATCGAGTCTATTGGTTAAAATTGCACCGCCGCCGCCTGCATCTATTATCTTTTCATAACCAAAACTAAGAATGCCGACATCCCCTAATATTCCCAATTTGGCGCCGTTTTTATACGCCCCTCCGAATGACTGTGCGGCATCTTCAATAACAAAAACGGATTTTTGTCTTGCATAATCGTTTATCTCATCGATGGGCGCCGGCTGGCCAAAAAGATGCACTACGATTACTGCCGCTGTTTTGTCTGTAAACACCTTTTCTATATCCGAGACAGTGATATTATAGTTATCGATAGATACATCGGAAAATACCGGCTTAAACCCGCTTCTTATAACGGCATCCGACACTGCCCTGCAGCAGAAAGACGGCACTATAACTTCGGCATCGGGCGGCAGGTTTAAGACGCTCAATGATTTTATGATGGCATCTGTGCCCGAAGGGGCAAGAAATAAATAATCCGAGCCGGTATATTTACTTAGGCGGCTGACTAATTTCTCTTTATTCATTTTTTTTTACAACGATGTCAAACCTGTAATGGGAGGTTTTAAGCTCCTTTGGCTGGGATAATATCTGCGATGTGCATTTTGAGTCTTCGATTATATTTGACAGTGTCTCTAAATCATAAAACAACCATTCATCTATCCTATGAATACCCGGGCGGTCTTGCCTGCTATATGATATTAACTCCTTTTCCGAAAGCATATCTCTGCTTTTAGAGCTTGGTATATCGCCAATCATTATATAACCGCCCTTTTTGCAAACCCTTATCATTTCATTAATAGTATTTTCGGCATATTTTTCATCGGGGAAATAATGAAATACACTGTAGCACAAGACCCTGTCAAATATACTATCGTCAAAGGGCAGACTGCTTGCCTCTCCAATAAAAAAACTGCCATCCGGAACTATTTCAAATGATTTTTTAATCATAGGAAATGAAAAATCGATGCCAATTGGAGTCATGCCATTTTTTATTTTTGAAAAGAGAAAGCCGTTGCCGCATCCTATATCCAAAAATCGCCCATTTTTTATAGCAGAATCTATCTTAAGTTTTTCCTTTATATCCTGAATTAGAAATGAAAACTCAAGATTTGAGATCGGCCTCCCCACCATGCCGCACAGGTCGGGATATTTATTCGCATTATAATCCCATTCCGACCTTCTTTTAACTATATGTGCAGAAGAGGCTTTCATTGTTATATATCCTAACCCGAACAAGTCGGAAGAGGTTATAATAGCGAAGAAACTTTCCTCTCACTTCCGTTATTTTTCTTTTTCTCTTTTTATAATTTTAGAGGAACAAAATGAAAAATAAAAAGTCGTTCGAGGAAAGTTTCTTCACTTATAAAATTTTCTTGCCATTTTGCGCAAGATTTTATTCGTAGGTAACTATTCTATAATTTCTTTTATTATATAATGGGGTCTCTGCTGAACCCTGCTTGTTATCCTGGAAATTCTCTCGTTTATAATACCGAGGGTGATGATCTCTACCCCGGTAAATATAAGTAGAACCGAAAGGATTAAATACATTGAGGTTATGGGTAAAAAACCGAAGATGGAGGACAATAATACTGCTCCGCCCGATAGCAGAGAAATCGAACCCATAAGAATAAGGAGAGAGATTTGAAGAGGCCTTATTGAAAAGATTATTATGAAGTCTAACAGCAGCATAAGGAGGCTTGAGAACCTGTAGCTCGTCCTTCCCGATTGCCTCTTTGAATTATCTATCTCTATCTCTGCTATCTTCGATGCCCTCCAGAATACGAAAAAAGCGCTGCTCCCTTCCCCTGCCTCGCCATAGGTCTCGATATTCTCCTTCAGTTCTTTTTTAAATGCCCTGAATGGGCAGCCAAAATCTTTAAGGCGAATCCCCGAAAGGGTTGAGATGACGATATTGGCAATGCGGGACGGAAGCCTCCTTGTAAACAGCCCTCCCTCTCGTATCTTTCTATAACCTATAACGGCATCATACCCTTCATTCAGTTTTTTTAAGAACTTCGGTATATCTTCGGGATTATACTGCAGGTCGCCGTCGAGAGTAATTATAATCTTCCCTTTTGCATATTTGATTCCGGCAGATGCCGCCTTTTGCTGGCCGAAGTTTTTGGCAAGTTTTATAACCTTTATGAAATTATATTTATTATGAAGAGTTTTAAGCAGATGGAGGGTCTTATCCGTGCTCCCGTCATCGATATATATTATCTCAAAGCTTTTCCCCTCTCTATCGAGAACATCGATAAGCGAATGGCTCAATATCTCGATATTTCTCTCTTCGTTTAAGAGCGGTATGACAATCGAGATATCGGTATTAGAAATTGACTGCTCTCCAGGCTTCAAATCTCATCCTCTCTAAGTATTCCGGTGTAAACTCTTCTGTCTTAATAACACCTCTTGCAAACATATACTTTTTCATATCGGCTTCTTCATTTATATAGCCCTTTTCTTTGCATATCCTATATAGCTCCGTTCCCGGCAGAGGCGTGACAATATAAAATGTTGCATAGTCAAGCCCTATTCTAACCAGTTCCTTTGCGTAATTTACGGTATTTTGTACCTGTTCCCTTGTTTCGCCGGGGAACCCAATCATAAAAAATCCCATACTCTTCATCCCGAGTTCCTTTGTCTTTTTTACAAGCCCAGGAAGCCTTTTTAAATTTATCGGCTTCTTCATTACTTTCGTAAGTATCTCCTGATTTCCGGATTCAATTGCAAAGGTTATGTGATAACAGCCGCTCTCCCTCATCTTTGTAAGCATCTCGCCATCCAAGGAGTTGACAAATGTCCCGTTAGGGGTTGACCATGTAAAATCAAACTTTCTCTCTATCATGCCGTTAAATATCTTCATCGCCCTCTCTCTGTTGAAGGAGAAGTTGTCATCGTCAAAATAGAATTCCTTATATCCCTTTTCCGCAATGAGTTCAAATTCTTTTAACACATTCTCTGCAGACCTGAATCTGTAATTCCTCTTACCCCAGATAGACGACACATAACATGTAGTGCAGCTTGCAGGACACCCCCTCGATGTTACGACAGGGGTAAAGGGAAGCCTTGAGCCGTCTATTTGTTTCCCATGAGGGGAGTTTATCTGCGAATATTTTTTAACATTCAATAATTCCCTTGCAGGAAAGGGGAGTTCATCTAAATTTTTAATATAACCTGTCTTCGGATTTATTTTGATATCTCCATTTATCCTGCATCCAAAACCGTCAATATTCGATATATCGCTCCCTTTTTCTATTTTTTCGAGTAATTCGGGAAAAGTTTCCTCGCCCTCGCCCAATATTATATAGTCAACATACGGCCTCTTAAGCACATCATAGGGCATTACTGTTGCATGGGCGCCGCCCATTACTGCAATTATATCCTTATCCACCTCTTTGACTGCCCTGCATATCAGATACGCCTCTTCGCTCTGGGACGAAAACAGGGCGGAGATGCCCACAATATCGGGGGAGAATTCAGCAACGGACTTTTTAATGCCTTCATAGGACATCCCATATCTCATCCTCCCCTCTTCAATCTTCTCTTCATTTTCAAACCCTTCAACGATTACATCGATGATTTTTACATTATATTTCTCCTTTAAAACACCCGCCAGATATGCCAATCCCATGGGAGGCGTCGCCCTCTTTGTCTCCTTCCCTTCGAATATAGCGCATCCGGGAAACATCAAGAGAATATTTTTAATCTTTCTTTCTGTCATAGGAAATTATAAAAATATTTTTGACACCGATGGACACTGATTCCTGTATGATTCTTTACTGTTTTTTATCTGTGTGAATCATAATTTATCTGTGTTCATCTGTGTCTAAATCTTTTTCTTTTTGTTCATCTTATAGAATTTATCGGTATCTGTCAACTGAAGTTGAGCCTTTAAGATTGGCAATGTCTTTTATAACCATTTCAATGTTCCTCCTTGCCTCTATATAATTTGGAGCTAAATTTAACGCCCTTTTAAACTCCTCTATTGCCCTTTCCCTCTCCCCTTTTTTAGCATATATGATGCCGATATTATTATATAATTCAGGAGAATTTGGCTTAATTATAAGCGCAAGTTTGTAGTTTTGCATAGCGCCATCCATGTCTCCTTTCATATCGAGGGCTATCCCAAGATTATTCAGCGCATCGAAGTATAACGGCTTTATGCCAAGTGCAATCCTGTATTGCCTGATGGCTTCCTCTATTAGTCCCTTTTCTTCGTTATAGGCAAGCCCAAGCGCCGCATGCGGCCTTGCCTTCGATGGGGATTTTCCGACTGCATCCTCCCATAACGATACCCTATCTTTCCATATAAAGTTTCTCTTTATAGTGCAGAGGGAAAATGACAGGAGAATTATCACTAAAAGGGACGGAACTATATATACATTTTTAATACGTATTTTCGATATAAGACGTGCTAAAAAAATAGAAAATCCTATGGCAGATAAATAGACCCTATGTTCGGCAGCAGCATCCCATAGAGGAAAGATAGTGGATGTAGGCGCCAAAGCAATAAGAAACCATACAATAGAGAATGATAAGATAGTATCCTTTTTGAAGGATTTGAATACCGCTATGCCCAACAGTGAAATAATCGCTATCGCGGTTAAAGTCGAAAGATTTATAAGAGAAATTATTGGCCTTATATCCGGATCAACATTAAGGTTTATAGGGAGAAAGAGAAGTTTTAAATAATAGAAGATAATCACATTAAACTCTGTAAGGAGATAGGTGAAGGGGGTATAAATACCGGATGCCTCTCCTGTCCCTATTATGCCAAACTTAAAATATCTTACCAGCGGATAGAGCGATATTATGATAATAAAGAATAGAATAATTTTTAGGTTTTTATTGAAATTATATGTTTTAACGGGCGCAATGAAAAAAAGGTAATAAAAAAGGGCTATTATAGGAAGCATAACGGCATCCTCTTTAGAGCCGAGCGCAAAAACAAACGATAGCAGGGATAGAAAATAAAAAGCAGTTTTGGTCATTATCCCTTCCCTCTTTACTGCCTTTATGAACATTAATAGCGATAATAGGCAGAAAAAAGCCGATAGGATAGAAGACCTGCTTATTATATAGGTTACGGATTCGGTATTAATCGGATGAATGGCAAAGATAAGGGCTGCCAAAAATGGGATAGCCGGCGAATGATTAGAGTCTGCCTTTTTATATATTCCAATAGTATCCAGAAGCATTAAATATATAAGGACACTTACGCCGATATGGAGCAATATATTCACTGCATGATAACCGGCCGTAGATGTCCCGCTGACATAATAATTTAGGGTGAAAGCAGCGAATAGCAAAGGACGGCTTAAAAATTCCGTTAATATTTCGGGTATATTCGAGAGATATTTTATCTTATCGTTTTTTAATATATGGATTATATCGTCGAACTGGAAGGCATTTTTAAATGTATTAAAATATATCCCTATAGTTAAGAATGCTATCGCAAATATATAAAGGTTCTTTTTAGAGAGATTCAAGCCGCCTCCTAAATTAATGTATAAAGTTTACAATAATAATGCCGAAAATAAAATAGTATTAAATGATTTTACTTTTTTTAGCTATTTTTCCCTTGACAAAAAAAATGTTTAATGTATATTTATAATCACATTTAGAGTCCGCATTACAAAAAAATCGGCAAATTCGAGATTATGCGGCAGTATTAAAAAAAACGATTTTTTCTCTTGACAGGTTTATAATAATAAGTTATATTAGTTCCAAAATTTGTTTTAACGGCAAACGAGAAAATTTATATAGGAAAGGAGGTGTTTGAAAAGGCAGTAGGGAAAGGAAAAGCAGCTTATTTGAGGTGCAATTTAATTTTTTGCGCCTGCAGGTTTAATATTTTAAGGAGGAAATCATGAAAAAGATATTAGCAGTTTTAGTGGCAGCAGCATTTATTTTCACG
>CAYMMR010000154.1:0-6951 GCA_964391545.1 uncultured Nitrospinota bacterium
CGAAGGGTTCGGAATGACAGTTTACTGCTTATTTGCCTATTTCGCAACTCCCTCGACCTAAATTATTTCCTTTTAAACTGCTTGCTCAATGCCAGTTCCTGATTATAATAACTTGAGCCTATATCCATGCCATAATATGTCGCCGGCGTATCGAGCATCCTTTCATACTTTATCTTAAAAAATATCTGGTTATCCTCTATTCTAAAAGGGACATCATGGGGTCTGACTTCTAAAACGGCCTTTGTCCCCTTCATCTCCCCCTTTGCCCCATAGCCGAACCCGCTGTCAAAAAAACCTGCATAATGCGTCCGCAGTTCCCCTGAGCCTGCATCGTATTCCACCATCTCTGCCGCATATTCAAGAGGAACCCTCACCCTCTCCTTAGACGAAAATATATAAAACTCCTCAGGCTCAAGAATAAGAAAGTCATTCTTCGGCGGATATATCGGCTCCCAGTAATCTGCAGAATCATAAAATCCAATTTTATCCAAGATAATAACCGCGCTGTTCCTTTTTGCTTTATATCCTATAATGCCGTGATTATCCCCTTTAAGATTTATACACATAAAAAGGCCATCGCTTATCTTAATATCCTTTATTTTCAAGGGGTTACCATCTTCCCCATAGAGAAGAGAATATCTGTCATATATAGAACACAGTTCGCTGTCGTTCAATCTGCCTTCTCCGCTGAATAATCTTAACTGGTTAAGAGTATGTCCGGGTTTTATCTTTATAGTAAAAGACCTTGTTACCACCTCCAGATACATTTTCCCCTTATATCCGTAATCAATATCCTCAAACCTATGGCTGCGGTCCGTAATAACCCGTGTAAAGATGTCGAGTCTCCCTGTCGTGCTTTTAGGATTTGTTCTCCCGCGAATGTCCGCTGGAAGATTTAATTCCTCCATTAAAGGTATTAGATAGATATTGCCCTTTTCGAGGATTCCATTCTTTTCGAGGTCTATCTCATACATGAACAGGTCGTTCAGTCTCTCCTCTACAGAACACCTCTGGGGCAGGAAGCTGCTCCTTATCCTATAAGCCTTATTCCCTATCCTCAGATCGAGACTTGCAGGCTGAAATTGACTTTCTGTAATGGGATATTCGGATTTTATACCACCCTTTTCGATTAGACCTTTTATTTGTTGGACAGGAATGACGCCGTTTAAGTTCATAAAGTTAAAAGTTCATAAAGTTATAAAGTTGTCGAACTCGATGAACTTTATAACTTTATAACTTTATAAACTGTTTTTAGCTGCATTTTGAGTAGCCGCATGCCCTGCATACAAGGCACCCATCGGCTTGTTCCATAGAGCTTCCGCAATCTGGACAGGCTCCGGCGCCTATCAAATTTTCGCCGGTTAAGCTGTTCAAGCTGTTTGAACCGTTCGAGCCGTTTTCCGAAAGGTATCTGCCGACAGCCTTTGATATTGCATCGGAGCATGATAGAACCCGGTTGCCGTTCTCCCACGCAGGCATGTGGCAGCTTATGCCCATAAGCTGTTTCACTATTTCATCCGGCTCTATACCGGAGCGGAGGGATAAAGACACGAGCCTTCCTATTGCCTCGGATTGGGATGCAGCGCATCCGCCTGCCTTACCCATTCTCGTAAATATCTCAAAAGGCTTGCCCTCGTTGCACACATTAATTGTAACATACAGATTTCCGCATCCTGTCCTCACCCTTTCCGTTGTCCCTTTGGTAACATCCGGACGTGGACGAGGAACAATAGAAGGGGCAAGGGGCAAGGGTTTAGGGTCAAGTTTTTCCTTACCCCCGGTGGTTAATACCTGTTCATCCCTGCTGCCGTCTCTGTATATTGTTACGCCTTTGCATCCCAATTTGTATGCAAGCATGTATGCCTTTTTCACATCATCCTGAACCGCGCTGTGCTTAAAATTCACGGTCTTCGATACGGCATTATCGGTATATTTCTGAAAGGCAGCCTGCATCTTAATATGCCATTCAGGAGATATATTATGGGATGTTACAAATATCTTGCATATATCTTCGGGTATCCCCGGCATATCGCAGATATGCCCTTTTTTTGCTATATCCTTCATCAACTTATCGGAATAAAATTCCTTTTTCTTCGCTAACTCCATAAAAATCGGGTGAACCTCTATCAACTCATCCTTATCCATTACCGTCCTTATATAAGAAACTGCAAATAGAGGCTCGATGCCGCTGCTCGCCCCTGCTATAATGCTTATGGTGCCAGTAGGGGCTATGGTAGTGGTAGTGGCATTTCTTATCTTCAACCCTTTATATTGATTTTTTAATCCAGACTCCCGGCTCACAGTTCCCGGCTCCTGACTATCATACATGCTTCCATTGTAGTTTGGAAACACACCTCTTATTTTAGCCAGTTCTGCCGATGCCATCTTCGATTCTCTATCTATAAATGACATAACCTCCCCGGCAATCTCTATTGCCCTGTTGGAGTTATAAGATACCCCAAGGAGTATAAGCATATCGGCAAATCCCATAACCCCAAGCCCTATCTTCCTGTTTCCCTTTGTCATCATCTCTATCTTTTTAAGAGGATACCTGTTCATATCGATTACATTGTCGAGGAAATGAACGGATTTCCATGTTATGTCTTTGAGCCTGTCCCAGTCAATCTCACAAGAAGGGGCAAGGGGCAAGGGGCAAGGGAGAAGTATGTTTTTATCTCGACCCATGACCCTTGACCCATGACCCTTGGTTTCTCCAACCATTTTCGCCAGATTTATCGAGCCGAGATTACAGGATTCATAGGGTAAAAGCGGCTGTTCTCCGCAGGGATTAGTGCTTTCGATTTCTCCGAGCGCAGGCGTAGGATTATCCCTGTTGATACGGTCTATGAATATAATGCCGGGGTCGCCGTTCTTCCATGCGGATTCCACAATCGTTTCAAAAACCCTCTTTGCAGACAGCTTCTTTATCGTCTCCCCTGTATGAGGGTCTATCAACTCATAATCTTCATCCTTCTCCACCCTCTTCATAAAATCCTCTGTAATGGCAACGGATATATTAAAATTGTTGAACTTTGCATCGTCCCTCTTACAGATAATGAATTCTTCGATATCCGGGTGGTCAACCCTTAATATCCCCATATTTGCGCCCCTTCTCGTGCCGCCCTGCTTTATCGCCTCGGTAGCGCCGTCGAATACCTTCATGAAAGAGATAGGCCCGCTGGACACGCCGCTCGTCGTCGCCACCCTGCTGCCGCCGGCTCTTAATCTGCTGAAACTGAAGCCCGTCCCCCCTCCGCTCTTATGAATCATGGCAGTATCTTTGAGGGCGGTAAATATCTCTTCCATAGAATCCCCTATCGGGAGCACAAAACATGCGGAAAGCTGCTGCAGTTCCCTTCCTGCATTCATTAATGTAGGAGAATTGGGCATAAATAAAAGTTCAGCCATCATGCCATAAAAGTCTTCTTCTGTCTTCTTTATATCTGCGCGGGGGTCATACAGCAAATCCGCCTGGGCAATATTATTCGCCACCCTTCTAAACATATCTTTAGGAGTTTCTACGACTTTGCCGTCTTCATTCTTCTTTAAATATCGTCTCTCCAGCACCTTAACTGCATTTTGAGAGAGGGCAGGAGTTGAGGAATCGGAGAGTTCTGGAGATGACTTCATAACTCCTCTTAACTCCTTAACTCCCGAACCTCTTAACTCTGTCTGCCATGTCAACTGTACCGGCAGGTCATTCCCCCTATCACCTATAACTGTCCGAGATAATTCCTTTACCTTATTCATAGTATCCATAAATACCTCCTTACACTATATTTTGTATAATGCGGGTAATAATACCACAATATATTGTATTGTCAAGAAAAAAGAGAAAAATCTAATCAATCCGCAGATTACACAGATTTTCACAGAAAAATAAGGAGAAAAAGAGTAAAGGAAAAGAGAATGAAAAACAAATACTTTAAAATATTTCTCCATCTTCACCCTTTCTCCTCAATCTTTTTATCAGTGAAAATCTGTGGCTAAAGATTCTGTAGTGTAAATTTTTACTTGACCAATGTAAACTATTAGTGTAAATATCATTTTTAATGATTACCATAGGGGAAAAATTAAAAACATTAAGGGAGAGCCAGAAGCTGTCTCTCAGAGAATTGGGGGATAAGGCGGCTCTGTCCGCAAGCTTTTTATCCCAGCTGGAACTCGGGCAGGTGTCTCCCTCGATTGCATCCCTCGAAAATATTGCCAATGTCCTTAATGTTCATATCACCTATTTCTTCGATGATCCCAAAAAAAACGACAGCGTTGTTATGAGAAAGGATGAAAGAAGAAATATATACAGCAAGGGGTCGAAGGCTATTATACAGCCGCTGGCGCATGAGATAAGCAAGAAAAAGATCGAGCCCTTTATGCTGACCCTCGAGGCCGGCGGGGAAGCAGGAGAGCATCCTTATTCATCCCGTCATGGCGAGGAGTTCGGCATTATCATACAGGGAAAGGTCAGGTTTATACTCGATAATAACGAATATGTCTTAGATGAAGGAGACAGTGTATATTTTAACTCCACAAAACCCCATAACTGGAAAAACATAGGAAAGAAGGAGGCACTAATTATATTAGTGATCCCCGCACCATAAAAAGCAAAGACTTGAACAGAATTTTATAATTTCTTTTGCGTGAACAAATGATGACTTTATCGCCTTTTACTTTAGTATCTCTCTCGATATTTCTCATTGCTCTTATATTGGCTCTGGCGCCTTTCATTGCCAGATACCAGAAGCTGCTAATCAATGTATCCTTTCCTCTGATGTCAGTATCTTCGTCGATCGCGGCTATCGCAGGAATATGGTCGGTTGCAGCCGGCATGACAGAACCGGTTATCCTTTCCATAGGACTGCCGGATTTGCCCTTTCATTTGAGACTCGACCCGTTATCGGGATTTTTTCTCGTAGTTATCGGACTGCTCGGTTTATTCGTATCCATCTATTCGACAGGTTATTGCAAGGGCTTCCTGGGTAAACGTTCTATAACACACCTCGTAATATTTTATTGTCTCTTCATGGCAGGAATGTTTTTAGTCGTTTTATCGGATGACGCATTTATTTTTTTAATCTCATGGGAATTCATGGCAGCATCCTCTTATTTTCTTGTGATGTTCGAGGACGAGCGCATAGAAAACAGGAGGGCTGCCTTTTTATATCTGGTAGTCGCCCATATAGGGGCTATTGCAATACTTCTCTCTTTCGGGGTAATGGCAGGACTTGCCACAGGCTTCGAAAACTTCGGGGGCTATACTTTCGACGCAATGAGGCAGACCGAATTTCCGCTTAAATGGGCAACAATCGCCTTCTTACTGGCATTCATGGGATTCGGCGCAAAGGCAGGGGTTATCCCGCTCCATGTCTGGCTCCCGGAGGCGCATCCCGTTGCTCCTTCCAATGTATCCGCCCTGATGAGCGGGGTTATGTTAAAGACCGCAATTTACGGGATAATCCGCGTAACCTTCGACCTTATCGGAGATTTCCCGTGGTGGTGGGGCGTAATAGTGTTGATATTCGGACTTGTATCCGCAGTAGGGGGCGTCCTCTATGCGCTCATGCAGCACGATTTAAAGAGGCTCCTCGCATATCACTCTGTAGAAAACATAGGGATAATTCTCATCGGCATCGGGCTTGCCATGACCTTTACATCATTTCATATACCTGTGCTCGCAGCCCTCGCGCTTACGGCAGGGCTCTATCATACACTCAATCATGCAATGTTCAAAGGGCTCTTATTCATGGGAGCAGGCGCCGTGCTTCACGCAACGGATGAAAGGAATATGGAAGAAATGGGAGGGCTTATCCACAAAATGCCGTGGACTGCAGCGCTCTTTCTCATAGGCTGCATATCCATTTCAGCGCTGCCGCCATTTAACGGTTTTGTATCGGAATGGCTCACATTCCAGGCATTCCTTCTATCCCCCTCTCTTCAGAGTCCCCTCTTGAATCTGCTCATACCCCTTGGCGCCGCGCTGCTGGCGCTTACAGGAGCCCTTGCTGCCGCCTGTTTCGTAAAGGCATTTGGCGTAACATTCCTCGGGCACTGGAGGGGACATCACAACCCCCCTTTACATCCCCCCTTTTATAAAGGGGGGAAGGGGGGATTAGAGGTAGATTGGCACATGAGACTCGGCATGATACTAACGGCGCTTACCTGTCTTGTCCTTGGCATTTTGCCAACCATGGTTATCGAATGGATGGATGTGCTTCCCAACGAACTTGTAGGCGGTAAGATTGCAACGACGGCAGGCGCATTCGGCTGGCTGTGGCTTACCCCTGTTGCGCACGAAAGGGCTTCATATTCAGGGGCTATCGCCTTTATGTGTATTACGGCAGTTATCGGTATGGTCTATGCTATACTTCATACCCGCAGAACAGCTATACACAGGTCGCACCTGTGGGACTGCGGTTTCGAAAAGATAACCCCCCGGATGCAGTATAATGCAACATCCTTCTCGATGCCAATACGCAGGATATTCGGATTCCTTTTCGATATTAAGGAGCAGATTAGGCTAACCCCCCTGTCTCCCCCCTTTAATAAAGGGGGGAAGAGGGGGTTATATTATCACCTTCGCATAAGGGACAGATTCTGGAGGTGGCTCTATAAGCCTGTAGTTGATTCGAGTTTCTGGGTCTCACGCAAGGTCGGAAGGCTACAGCACGGGAGGATACAGTTTTATCTGGTTTATTCCTTTATAACGATTATATTCCTTCTGATGTTTTTGAGATGAAGAAAAGAATAATTTAACCGCAAAGACGCAGAGGCACAGAGAAAAACAAAAAATAAAGACACAAAATAAGGACACTGAAAGACACAGATAAATTATGATTAGCACAGAAAAAAAATCGTAAATAATCTGTGTTTATCTGTGTCCAATTTATTTTTTCCTCTGCGTCTCCGTGTCTCTTCTATGTTAAAAAGCAAGTCTTTTTTATATAAGCAAATATA
>CAYMMR010000155.1:0-6942 GCA_964391545.1 uncultured Nitrospinota bacterium
TGCTGATACTCCACCCTCGCCATCCCAAACACGGCGCCGAGTCCGTCAATATTAACAAGTCTGTATCTATCCGTTCTCTCCTCCGAAAAAGCCGATTGTCCTGTAATCAAAGTAAAACATACAAATACAAATATGAGTAACCTGCAAGAACTTTTTTCTGAACGACTTTTTATTTTTTCCTTTGTTCCGATAATTTTAGAAAAAAGAGCAAAGGAAAAAATAACGGAAGTAAAGAAAAAGGTTCTTGCAGGTTTATAAAATGTCCTCATTTTCCCTCCAATAGCTTCTCAAAAAACTCTACGCTTTCTTTGCTGTCCCACTCCCTTGCGCCAACAGCCCTGTTTATTATAAAACCTTTATCATCTATAAGATAGGTGGCAGGGATGCCCATTACCCCGTATTCTGCAGCCGCTTCACTATCCTCATCCAATAAAATCGAAAAAGTAAAATTATTATCCTCCACAAATCTCTTAACCGCCCTGGCTCCTCCCCTGTCTATTGACACTGCCAGCATCGTAAAATTCTTTTTTGATTTAAGCCGCCGATATAACCTCTCCATCGAAGGCATCTCCTCCCTGCACGGACCGCACCATGTCGCCCAAAAATTCAAAAACACATATTTACCCTTAAAATCTTTCAATGCAGCCTTTTTATTGTCCAGAGTTTTGAGGGTAAATTCAGGAGCAAGCAGTTTTTCTGCGGCATAAGAGTCCTCTATGCCCGCTGTTCCGGTAAAAAATAAAGCCAAGAACAAAGAAACAACTCTCAATTTCATCTCAATCTCTCCTTATTTATAAAAAAAACTTTTAGACACTGATTTACACTGATTATACTCTGTGTAAATCATAATTTATCTGTGTCTTTCTGTGTCTAATGCCCTAATTTTTGTTTTTAAATCCTCCAGCTTCTCTTTTAAAACCTTTAATAAATCATTCTTCCGCTGTATATTTTCCTGTATATAAGCCTGTGTATATTTTATTGTGCCTATATCTATCCGGACACCTGCTCCAATCTCCTTTTCTTTTTCGACATTCTGTCCTATGAATCCTATATCATCCTTCAACTCGTCTCTTAAATCTTTCTTTAGATTATCCAATATTCTCTTTTTTTCAGGCAAATCCCTGTTCAATAAATCCCTCGTCATTCTGAGCGCTATATGGTTTTGCCCCCACGAGGCTATATCTTTATCCCTGCTTATCTCTTTTTCAAGAAAGGAGATTACCTCCTCAAGAGAGGTTATTTTCTCTTTAATTTCTTTACCCTCGTCAGCGGCCGAATAGCAGATATCTGTTCTAAAGCTTAAAAAAACCGATAAAATTATAAACGCTATTTTTTTCATCCCCATTTTTCTTTCTTTGCTCCAAGCATGTTATACCAAGATTTCCTTTCCTCTTTAGGCATAATCCATTCGGCAATCTCTCTTAGGTCTCTATAAACTTTAACACATTCATCACACACGGGAGAAGGCGTATGGGCAGGTTGATAGTGAATTCCATAAAGCTCCAGATTAAACCCCACCCTCTGTGTCTTATTTTCAAATAGCTCTTCCGCAGGAAAAACCTGATAGCAAATCCGATGTTGAATAACCAACTCTTTTAATCTATCGATTAAATCCATATTCTTAACTGCAGAGGACGCAGAGAAATTTTAAAATTACCTCCTCTTTGCCATCTGTGCCTCTGCAGCAGATTTTGCTTAATACCGATGCCCGGAATGACCGTGCTGTCCGCCATCTTTTTCATACCGCTTATTTGCACTGCCATCATCCTGTGTGCTGGCACATCCGCCGAATACAGCAAGACTCAATAAAAACATCAGCAATAACCTTTTCACTTACTCACCTCCCTTTCTGTTTCATCATATCCATTCCGCCAGAACCTTGCATACCTCCGGAACCTCCGCTGCCGCTCCCCATGCCGTGTCCGCTCCTCGATGTTCCCTGCTCCGTTCCGCCGGTATGTCCTCCTCTCATGCCTGGGTCATGTCCCATCGTTCCACGACCTGTCATGCCTCCCTCTCCGCCTCCCATCATCTGCTGGTGCATATCGGACAACTGCTGCCTCATCTGCTTCATCTGCCCATGGAGCTGGTTCATCCTCTCATGCAGCTTTGTCATATCTTCGCTGCTCATACCCGCATGGGAGTCATCCATCATCTTATCCATGTTCTTCATCTCCGTTTGCATCTCTGCCATCATCTTACCCATGTCTTCCATGTTTGACGACATCTGATTGTGCATGGTATGCGCGCCGGCTTTAGTCTCCTGCTTTTTCTGAGCTAAAGATGTCCCATATAATCCTGCCGCAAAAACGGCTGCAAGAATAAAAACAAAGAAACTTCTTCTCATAGTATTCACCCCCTTTCTATACTTAAATTTTCCATTTTTCAAAAGTATACTTCAATCCCAAAAATATATAATGGAACAAAATACCCCCTCACCTTTCTCCTCTCCCCACAGGGGAGAGGATTGGGTGAGACTGTGATGACGCTATTTTTAGCATTTCCTTCTCGTCAATATCTCCCACAACTATGCAGTATACCCCGTTCTTTTGCCAGTGTGCATAATTGAGATTTTCAAATTTACCTGTTTTCCCCATCTCATGTATTGCAACCTCTCCTTTAGTTTGAAAATAGGAGAGTATTTTATCCCCCTTACCCATGATTAGATGGGCAACTGTAAGTCCTTTTATCTTGCATACATCGCCTTTTATAAATTTGAATCCTTCGGGGAAATAGGATGGTATAAAAGGCTTAATACCCATAGTATTTTCTATTTTTTGATTAAGCTCATGCTCTGTCTTGCATAAATAATCCCTGTGCCCTTCGAGCATACATTTTTGATGCTCGATCAGATAGACTTTTACAGGAGAAGAATTCGTATCGGATATGCCGATGAAGATAACCAGTAATATCGATGCTGCAAGCGCCATCCAGCGATAGGCAATCTCTTTCCTTTTAAAGTAAGCAGGCAATAAGCGGTAAACTTTATATTTTTTACTTTCTAACACCCTGTCTAAAATCCTTTCCCTCACTTCATCGGACGCTGTTTTTTGAGGCAGGGATTTTAATATATACTTCGCCGCCTGTAATGCCTTAAATTCGTCCTGACATGATTTGCATGATTCAATATGCCCCTTTATAGCGGCAGATTCTGCATGAGGCAGCTCATTATCTATATACTCAGAAAGCTTATCTATAAATTCTTTGCACCTGTTCATATTAAACTCCATTAATCTTTATATATAAAACAATCTATCACTTAAAAAAGTTCCCTCTTTCTTTAAATATTTTTTCCTTTATCTTTAAACCCAAATAATGTAATATTTTAATCGCAATGTCGGCTTCAATGGGGAAGCGGCTGTTATTTGAAAGGAGGGTATTTTTATGAGTCTTAAAGATGAAATTAATAAGGCTATAGGCGCGCATGGAATGTGGAAGGTAAGATTAAAAAATGCCGTAGCCACCGGTAAAACAGAGGTTCCTATTCCTAAAATAAAGGTGGATAACCAGTGTGATTTCGGAAAATGGCTTTATGGAACTACAATAACTTTTGCAGATAAGAATTCCGACCACTATAAGAAGGTAAAGGAGCTGCATGCCAAGTTCCATGAAATTGCCGGCAAAGCAGCAGAGTTGGCTACATCGGGCAAAAAGGAAGAGGCAGAGAAAATGATAAATACAGGAGGAGAATATGCTAAGGCATCGGCAGCGCTCAGCGCGGCTATGATGGCATGGCTGGACAGCGCCAAATAAATTCTCTCATTAATCTCCCTCTCCCCTACGGGGAGAGGGAAGATGGAGGGGGAAAATTTCTATGGGATACCCACTTAAAAAGAAAGCTGATAGAAAATATACATGGAATGATTACTTAACATGGCCCGATGAGGAAAGATGGGAGGTCATCAATGGAGTTGCTTATGATATGTCTCCTTCACCCACACCGAGGCATCAGATAATAACAGGAAATTTTTTCTCTATTCTCAAAGATAAATTAAAGGGCAAAAGATGCAGACCCCTTATAGCGCCCCTCGATGTCTATTTTGATGATTATAACTTTGTCCAGCCTGATGTTCTGGTAATATGCGATGAAAAAAAGATAAAAGATAGGATATACGGCGCACCTGATTTAGTAATAGAAGTTCTGTCTCCTTACACCTCTTTAAAAGATATGAGGGAAAAGAGAGCCCTTTACGAAAAATTTGGTGTAAAGGAATATATTATCGTATCTCCTGAAAATATGTTTATAGAAAGATACTCTCTCCTTACCCCTCCTCTCCCCCCTGGTGAGATGATTGAGGTGAAGGGGGATGTGAAAAAATTTAAAGAGCCTGACATCCTCGGAAGTAATGAGGTCATAACCTTAAGCTCCTTAGAAGGCATCGAAATTCAACTATGGGAGGTCTTTGAGGTAGAGCCGCCAGATGTTTAAGATAGAAAGAGAGGCTGTTGGCAGGGCAGTAAAAGGACTTCAGGAGGCATTGGGCGATAATCTTGTGACAGTAGCAGCCTTCGGCTCGAGGGTGAGGGGAGATTTTACCGGCGAATCGGATTTCGATGTTCTTGTAGTGGTGAAAAAGAGAACCTTCGATATTATCAGGCTCGTGAACGATATTTTCGGGATTGAAGAAAATGAGACAGGCATACCATTTTCTATCGTTATCAAGATGCTGGATTCTTTCGAGAAGGAAAAGAGATATAATACTACATTCTACAGGAATATAAAGAAAGAGGGGGTTGTTTTTTATGGTAGAGCTTAGTATCGAAGAAAAGATTGCCCTTTCCAATATAAGAGCCGAGAAAAGCAAAGAGGCGATTAACGATGCTATCGGCAGCTTAAAGGGCGGAATGTATAAAACCTCTGCAAACAGGAGTTATTATGCTGTTTTGCATGCAGCCCGTTCTTTATTGATACTTCATGGCAGCGACCCTCTCAAACATGACGGCGTTAAGACGATGATTGCCCTCCATTTTGTAAAGACGAAGATGCTCCCTGAAGAAGTCATCGCTATTTTTAAGGATTTACTAACTTTAAGAAGCGATGTGGATTATGGCGATTTTGTATCTGTGGATAAAGACGATGCAGAAGATGCAATCGCCCGGGCAAAACGATTTATTGGAATTATCGAACCTTTAAGGGAGCAGTTGATTAAAGAAATGTCAAACTCCCCCCATCCCCCTCTTTAGTAAAGAGGGGGAACGAGGAAAAATTATGGATGATTATAAAATCACTACGGAAATTGCTAGAAAGATTATCCCCTTTCTATCGCAAAAAGGGATACCCCTGACCCCTAAAAATTATCGGATATGGTTCGAGTATTTTAGCGGCATTATGCCGGACATTAAGGAAGCTTTGGATGACATGCTCGACAAAGGAATCCATTTTACTGCGGAAAAAAATGAAGAGCTATATGCCAGATTCTTTGAAAGAAATATTGAAAGAGAAAATACAGAAAAACAGTTAATAGAAATCGCCGCCTCGGAGAATATCAGAAAAAAAATAGAAGATTCCATTATAAAAACCATTAAGGATATTTTTCTCTCCTCCGAAAGCGTAGGAAGCTATAACGAAGTGCTTCACCGGCATTTTAAAAATATAGCGGATGTGAAAGATATCGATGAAATCAGGTTTATCGTTTCTTCCCTGATTAAAGAAACCTCCCAAACGATTAAATCCAATTCAAAGACCCATGAAGAACTTCAGAAGACGGTAAAAGAACTCGAAGAGGTAAGGAAAAGCCTGCATGAAGTTCAGATCGAGGCAAGGACGGATTCTCTTACGGGACTTAACAATCGCCTTGCCTTCGATGAAAAGATAAAAGAAGAGATGGAGAGGTTTAAAAGATATAAAGTCCCCTGTTCGGTAGCAATGATAGATATTGACCATTTCAAAAACCTGAACGATACTTATGGGCATATCGTTGGAGACAGGGCGCTTGTCCATGTATCCAAAGAGCTTGTAAAAAATTTAAGAAGCATAGATTTTGCTGCAAGATACGGCGGAGAAGAGTTTGCAGTTATATTGCCGAGCACGGCAATTAAAGATGCCGTTGTCGTCATCGAAAAAATACGGCAGGAAATATTCGATACGGAGTTTCTCGTAAAGGATAAATCAGTGGAAATAACCGTCAGCGGAGGCGTAAGGGAATTCTATGAGGGAGATACAATTGCTCAGGTTATAGAAAAAGCCGACCAGTCGCTCTATCTTGCAAAGAACAGCGGCAGAAATCTTGTTAAGACATTGTAATATCTAAACATGTAACATGATACAAAAGCGTATGATACAAAAGTGTATCATAATATGCCTTATAAGTATTTAAGAGACCTCTATTAATTTTTAACTCTTTGTTATTATTATCTAAATTTTCTATATAAAAATTGGTATATTTCTTGTATATATTATAATTCTAAAGCCTTTTATGAAAAAATATATCACCTTTTATGTCGGCAATGAGCTTTTAGGGATAGATGTTCTGAGGGTGCAGGAGATTAACCTGCCTCTCGAATTTACGATAACCCCCCTTCCCAAATCCCCCCTTTTTTTAAAAGGAATTCTTAATCTTCGCGGCAAGCTTGTCCCAATTATCGATTTAAGACAGCGTTTTTTACTTGAACATAGCGACCCGTCCCTGCATGATCCCCGATTAAAGATTTCGGGGACAAGTTTAAGCGGGGAATGGGATGACAAAACGAGGATTATAATAACGAAGTTTCCGGACAGGCTGATAGGTGTGGTCGTTGATAGAGTATCCGATGTTCAGGAAATTATCGAGAATAAAATCGAGCCTCCACCGGTTACTGTTTCGGGGATAGATGCCGCATATATCGAGGGTATTTATAAGTTACAGGAAAGGCTCGTAACTTTTCTGAATATAGACAAGATAGTGTTAAGTGTTAAGTGTTGAGTGTTAAGTGTTAAGTGTTAAGTGTCGAGTGTTAAGTGTT
>CAYMMR010000156.1:0-6926 GCA_964391545.1 uncultured Nitrospinota bacterium
GAACAAAAGAAAAACTAAAAAGTCGTTCAAAAAAGTCATTTTTCAGTATCGTATAAGTAACTGTATGATGATATTTATTATAATTTTAATAGTAAACCTTCTTTTTGCTTCCGATTTGGCTCATGCAGGTAATATAGACCTTCATGGATTCGTTCAGGGGAATTATGCCTCGCGGATAACCGGAGAGGAGATTAAGGATGGATACAGCGATTATATTCTCGGCGAGGAGAGGCTGCAGGCTGCTGTGTCGGGTTATACTGCCGAACAGGGCGGTGGATTTTTTGTCAAATCCGATTTTTTTCACGACGCGATAAAAGATAAGTCCGACATAGAATTAAGAGAGGCGTATATGGATTATTCGTCTGGAATTATTGATATACGGGCAGGGAGACAGATTATTACATGGGGCGCAGGCGACCTCCTCTTTATCAACGATACCTTTCCAAAAGACTGGACTGCATTTTTCTCCGGCAGGCCGATGGAGTATCTGAAGATAGGCTCGGATGGTTTTAATATCAGATTGTCTTCCGATATTATTTCTGCAGAGGCTGTTGTCGTCCCGTTTTTTAAAGGGGATAATCTGCCCGCATCCGATAGGTTTTTTCTCTTCGACCCCTTTTCTGACGTATCCAATAAAACGATTACAGAGCCGAAGGATAAAATAAGCAATACGGAGCTGTCATTGAGGGTATATAGAAATATTGCAGGATTCGATACATCTTTTTATCTCTATAAGGGTTTTTACCGCTCTCCGGGTTTTGAGGCCGACAGCATGCTCTCCCCGTCTTATGTCAGATATTTATATCCTGAATTAGCCGTATATGGCATGAGTCTTCAGGGTAATTTTGCAGGCGGTGTTTTAAGTCTCGAAGGCGGCTACTATGATTCTCTGAACGATAGAAAAGGCAATAATGGAGGGATAGAAAATTCCATGATAAAAATTTTAACGGGATATTCAAGACAGATGTTATGGGAGGATTTTACGGCGGGGTTTCAATATTATGGAGAATATATGATGAGTTACGATGAGTATCTCGACTCGATTCCTGCGGATATGACAAAAAAGGATAGATACAGACAGGTTGTTACTATGAGGCTTACGCAATTCCTTAAATACCAGACCATAAGGCTCTCTCTGTTTACATTCTACAGCCCGACCGACGAGGATTATTACCTTATACCCGAAATCAGATACAGTCTTAGCGACGAGATGTGGGCATCTCTTGGAGGGAATATCTTCGGCGGCAAAAAGGATACTACATTTTTTGGACAGTTCGATAAAAATGATAATATAAATCTTGCTATAAGGTATGAGTTTTAAGGCAAGAGGAACAAATGCCCGATTAGCCGCTGACTTTCACGGACAAAAAATAAGCATTCAGCAATCAGCTTTGGCTGAAAGCTAATTCGTCCGTGTCCGTCCGTGGCAAATTTTTATAATTTTTTTAAGGAGGAGAGATAATGGCAGGAAAAACGATAGCTGTTTTAGGCGGCGGCAGCGGCGGGATTGTATGCGCCAACGACTTAAGAAAGAAGTTGAGCAGAGATCACAGGGTCATACTTATAGATAAAAGTGAAGACCACATATTTTACCCCTCTCTTTTGTGGATGATTTTCGGATCGAGAAAACCCGAACAGATAAAGAGAAGCCTTAAGAACCTGACAAAAAAGGGGATTGAGTTCATTCAGGGCGAAGTTACGGAGATTTCAGCGGAGAGAAAATCGGTCAGCCTCGGCGGACAAAATATAAATTATGATTACCTTGTCGTCTCCCTTGGCGCAGAGTTGAATAAAAAGGCATTTCCAAAGACCCCGAAGATTTTCGATTTTTACTGCCTTAAAGGCGCTTTGGTTTCTGGCGAGGCAATAAAAACTTTCTCCGGCGGGAAAATAATTATTCTTATAGCTGGAATGCCCTTTAAATGCCCGGCAGCGCCTTATGAATTTGCATTCTTAATTGACTCTTTTTTTAAAGGCAGAAATATCCGCCACAAAGTCAGCATAGAAATCCATACACCCGAAACATTGCCGATGCCTGTTGCAGGACATCAGATTGGCAGCATGCTGAAACAGATGTTGGAGTCGAGAGGGATTAATTTTAATCCGGAGCATAAGTTTAAAACCGTTGACGAAGGAAAAATCTATTTTGAAGACGGCAAGACTGCCGATTTCGACCTTCTCTTTTTTGTCCCTCCCCACACTGCGCCCGAGGCGGTTAAAAGGGGAAATCTGACAAATGAAAGCGGCTGGATACCTGTGGATAGAGAAACTCTTAAAACAAGATTTGAAAATATCTATGCAATAGGCGATGTAACCGCAATTAAGATTCCGGGACAATATAAGCCGGATAAGCCGCTCAATCTGCCAAAGGCAGGCGTTTTTGCGCATTATCAGGCAGAGGCTGCGGCAGAGAGCATTGCAATGGAAATTAAAGGACAGCAGCCCGATAAAAAATTTTCAGGGAACGGCTACTGTTTTATTGAGTTAGGGGATGGCAGCGCGGGATTTGCAAAGGGCAATTTTTTTGCACTCCCTGCCCCTTCCGTTAAGATATACAAGCCCGGAAAAATCTGGCATCTGGGAAAGATAGCCTTTGAAAAATGGTGGTTCTATAAGTGGTTTTAAGATAAGGAGTGTATGGTGAAAAAAATATCATTTTTCGCCATGGGATGAGAAAAAAGATGAAATTGAAAATATAATTATGAGGTGAATATGAAATTGGGAATTGTTATATATTCGTGCGACCCTGAAACCGTATGGAATGCCTTTAGGTTTGGAAATTTTGCCTTAAAGGAAGGCGATGGCGTAAAGATATTTCTCATGGCAAAAGGAGTGGAATGCGAGTTTCTCGACACCGATAAGTTCAAGGTTACTGAGCAGATGCGGGATTTTCTCGATAAAGGGGGAAAGATATTTGCCTGCGGCACCTGTCTTAAAATACGCAATTCCAGCGGCTCGGAAATGTGTCCGCTATCAACGATGAAAGATTTATATGATATAGTAAAAGAGAGCGATAAAATCGTTACCTTCTAAATGAGGAGCAAAGACCTGATAAATCCACAGCGTGGTAAAACTGCAACCCAAAAAAGACAAAAGGAAAATTTTTCTAAGTCTTTATTCAGTAAAACAGAATTCTTGTTTCCAATTGCTGAAAAATCTATCCATTGCATAAGTTTTTCCGGCAGGTATATGTCCAAACCAAAGCGACAACTGCTTTCCTGCCTCTGACTTCTGTTCCTTATTGACGATTACCTTCCACATCGCCGATACCAGCCCTATCCTATCGGCGCCGCCCATGCAATGGATTAATATGGGACGGGGAGCTATCTTGAATATCTCTATTAACTTCCGAACTTCGTCATCGGTCGGCTCACGCCCTGCCGACAAAGCCAAATCGTAATGTTTAATATTATGCTTTTCGCAGGCATTTATCTCATCGATATACCACTGCTCATCTAAAAACTTGCCTCGCAGATTTAAGATGCTTCTGATGCCATACTCTTTTATGTAATATTCAATATCATCCGTATCGGGTTGAGCAGACCTATAAGCCTCTCCCGCAGTAATCGGGTGAAAGTTGTTTGTCCTGTTTATATATAGAAAATAACTTAATGAGAAAAAATATTTGATTACACTTTGCTTTACTATCATTACCTAAACCTCCTTTGCCTTTTTTAAGGAAAATCTCAAAGGGATATACCTTATCAATACTGGAGGTTATAGGAACTATCGTAATCGTATCTGCATAGGTATTATTAATGTCATTTGAAACAACTACCGCAGGTCTTGTTTTGCCAATTTCTGTCCCTATGGCAGGATTAAGATTTACCAGATATATGTCTCCTTTTCTTATTTTTCTACTCAATTCCATCTCCTGCGGTTATTTCCCGTTCGCTAATGTTTTTTTCTTGTTTATATCCTTCTATCATCAATTGCTCTTTCTCCCTTTTAAGCCTTTCTTTAACGGATTCCCTTATGAATTCGCTTCTGTTTGTAGCCACCATATCTATATAGTGAACCAGACTCTTAGGGATAGTAATCATTATTTTTTCCATCATATCTGTCTTCATAAATACCTCCGATATTTACTAAATTATCTATACTAAAATATATAGATTATTGTTTTATTTGTCAAATATTTTTTTAGTATTTTTGAAAGGAATTTGGACTTAAAGACTGTCCAGAACATTATAAGCTATCAGGGGGTAAGAACAATGAAGCTCCCCGCTGCAAGTAGCGGGGTATTCTGGCGAAAGAGAATAAAAATAAAAATATTCTGTAAAATCCGTCCTGTTTCTGCTATTCTAAATAAAAAGGATAGGCTAAGGGTAAAAAGATTTTCCACAACCACAACCACAACCACAACCACAACCTTAACCTTAATATTATCCTCTTTAAAACGATATGGTGCCATTTCAGGAATTTTTAAAAGAGCCGAAGATAGCCTATTTCTCGATGGAAGCAGGCATATTAAACGATATGCCTACCTACAGCGGAGGGCTCGGCGTCCTTGCAGGCGATACAATAAGGTCGAGCGCAGATTTAAAGCTCCCCTTTATTGCAGTTACGCTTTTATGCAGAAAAGGTTTTTTTTATCAGAATATAGATGAAAACGGGAAGCAGACGGAATCTCCTGTTTCATGGGAGCCGTCCAGATTTATGACGCTGCTCCCGGAAAAGGTAAAGATAAAGATAGAGGGCAGGGATGTTTATGTGCAGGCATGGCTCTATGTTGTAAGCAGCCTGACAGGCGGCATGGTTCCCGTATTTTTTCTCGATACGAATATAGCCGAGAATGCGCCCGATGACAGAGAGATAACCTCCCATCTCTACGGCGGCGATAACAGGTATCGCTTAAAGCAGGAGATTGTCCTTGGATTAGGCGGCGTAAGGATACTGAAAGCCCTCAGTTTTCAAATCAAAAAATACCACATGAACGAGGGGCATGCGGCGCTCCTCACCCTCGAACTCCTTTTATCTTACAAGAAGGATATTGAAAGTGTCTGGGATGAGAGATTTATCTGGGATACGGAAACAGTGAAAGACCTCTGCGTTTTTACGACGCATACGCCTGTGGAGGCAGGACATGATAAATTTCCTTATGATATGGTTAAGGAGGTAATAGGTGAACCGATACCATTTAATGTCCTGAGAGAGCTTGCCGGCAGGGATAATCTGAATATGACGCTCCTTGCCTTGAATTTGAGCAAATATGTAAACGGCGTTGCAAAGAAACACGGCGAGGTCTCGAAAAGCCTTTTTCCCGGATACGAGATTCATGCAATTACAAACGGCGTGCATTCATATACATGGACATGCGAGAGCTTTATAAGGCTCTATGACAGATACCTGTCAGGTTGGGCAAATGAGCCGGAGGTATTTGTCAGGATTGGAAAGATCCCCGATGAAGAAATATGGGATGCCCATATACAGGCAAAAAAGAGATTGCTGGATTATGTTAAAGAGACGACAGGCGTGGAGATGGACTTGGAGGCATTAACGATCGGTTTTGCGAGGAGGGCAACTGCATATAAGAGGGCAGACCTCTTGTTTTCCGATTTGGGCAGATTGAAAAAGATAGCACAGAAGGGTAAGCTGCAGATTATATATGCAGGCAAGGCTCATCCGAATGACCGGCCCGGGAAAAAATTGATAGAGACCATACACGGCTATATAAGAGAGCTTAAAGGGATTATAAATGTCGCATATCTCAAAAATTACAACATGGATATTGCCTTAAAGCTTATTTCCGGAGTTGATATGTGGCTGAACACACCCTTGAGGCCGAGGGAGGCTTCGGGAACGAGCGGAATGAAGGCTGCGCATAACGGAGTTTTAAATTTCAGCGTCCTCGACGGATGGTGGATCGAGGGGCATATAGAAGGGTATACAGGCTGGTCAATAGGTCCTGCTCCGTCGGAGGTTAAGTTGACTGAAACTGCCGATACAAAAGATGCAGACGACCTTTATTACAAACTGGAAGAGATAATTATGCCGATTTTTTACAATGACAGGCGGACATGGATAAGGATGATGCAGAATACGATAGGCAAGAATGCTTACTATTTCAACAGCCACAGGATGATGAGGAGATATGTAACGGAGGCGTATATAAGGTGATATTTTTTCTGCGCTTCATATAATTGACTTATTGCCAGGCAGGGATTATATTAAAATAAAAGTAAAATATTTTCTGATAACCAGTTTAACTGCCCCTCACCTTAATCCTCTCCCCTCAGGGGAGAGGGGAGGGTGAGGGGTTTGTTCTTCTTGTTTTTTGAAAGGGGGTGAAAAAATGAAGCTTTCAAGAATATTAATTGCAGGTTTTTTGGCTCTGACGATTGGCGCAGGAGGGTATGCCTTTGCCCATGGGAAAGGCGGTATGGGACCCGGTCCACACGGCATGATGGGCGGCAAGATGATGGAGCATAAGGCAGAGCATCACAAGATGATGAACGATATGATGCAGTCCGTTTCCGACCTTGCCGGTATTGTAAAGGGCTCGGTTACCGATAAGGCTGCAAAAGAGAAGTGCGATGCCATTATTGCAAAGATAGGCGAGTTGATTAAAAAGCACGACGAGATGATGCAGCAGATGGGATGTCCGGATTGTCCTATGGGTTCGCAGAAAGACAAAATGGATTGTCCGTTAGCAGGAACACCCGACTGTCCGATGGAGAAGATGAAGACAGGAGGAGATAAAGGCAAGAAGATATAAGGATTTTGCCCGGCGCATAAAACTTATGTGCCGGGTCTGCATCTTTTCCCCTTTCCCTCTTTCTCTTTTTTTAATACTTAGAACACGAATTACACGAATATACGAATGACACGAAGAAAGTATCAAAGAGTCAAAGTGTTAGAGTGTCAAAGTTTTTTTTACTCTGACGCTTTGATACTCTGATACTCTGACACTTTTATTTTAGTGT
>CAYMMR010000157.1:0-6869 GCA_964391545.1 uncultured Nitrospinota bacterium
CCCTAAAACTTCATTATATCCACATTTTCAGACGGCTTCCACGAATCACCACCCTCTTTCTCCTTCATTTTTTGTTCCATCTCTTCGGGATTGACAGTATCGGGGACCGCCCTGCTCTTCGTCTTGTCAACCTCAAATGACCACTGCTTGCCCTCTTTCTCCCTTATTATATCAGAGGAAGCCCCTATATCCACCTTTGTCCCCGGCGGAACTACCACTATCGCCTTTTGAGGAACAGGACATATCTCGACACACAACCCGCACCCGACGCACGACTCAGGATGAATAGTCGGTATATTACGGAGTCCTGTGGTAATAGCCTTGCTTTTATACGGACATATTTCATAACATGCCCAGCAAACGCTTACATTAGTCCATGCATAACATATCCTCTTATCGAGGACGGCTATACCCATATTAAATGCAGCCCCCATCTTCATTTCTTCCAATACCTTGTTCTTATCGTCGGAGTTCATCTTTATAAGAGCATCCGTAGGACATACATGGTTGCACCTCATATTCTCCCTGTTAAAACAGAGATCGCATCCTGTATTTTCCGCAATTATATACGGCGTATCTGCCGCCTTACCCTTATCCCTCCCTGCTATTTTTATCGCCTGAATCGGACATGCCTCGAGGCAGAGGTAACACTTGATGCACTTTGCAAGGAAGTCATCTTCTCCCTGCGCCCCAGGTGGCCTTAACAAAAAGTCCTCGCCGCCACCCTTCATCCTCTCTATCTTTTTTGAGACATGATAGAGGGGTTTAAATTTATAGCTCGAGCCGAAATTAAGCAAGAGGGCAAAGGAACTGATTCCGGTAGCCGTTACCAATCCACCACCTATCTTTCTTAAAAAATTTCTTCTTGTGAGCTTTTCCATAAAGTATCACAGGCATCCCTGCCTGTGGTTAATCCTGCCCGGAATTCTTCGGATTATCCTCTATATATTTCCTTATCCTTTCTAATTGTATCCCACTCCGAATAATATGGTCAAAGGATTCTGGCATCCAGAATCGCATTTTTTTACCAAGAATTTCATTAATTCTGTTCGCTGTATAGGATTTCCACGAATGGGTAATCTTAGACAACGACCAATTATTTTTTGGAATGACAATAACATGCACATGATTTGGCATAACAACATACTTATCTAAGACATATTTCTCACCATCAAAATATTTCAACGCATCTTCAACGATTTTTTTACATTCTGGATTAGCTAAAACACAAGAGCCGAATCCATTATCCAATAGTTCATCATAATGTTTTGAAAAGAGTCTATAATATTCCATTCTTTTTTGCAGACTTAATTTGTCTAATTCTGCGGGGTCAGAAATTTTATTGTTTTTTAACCATTTCTCTCTCTCTTTTCTTATGTTTTCTGCAACATCCTTTGGTATGGAATCAAATAGTCGGAAGGTGACAAAATAGGCTGTTCCTTCCTGTTGCCAATGCGGTAAGTTTCTCTTTGTTTTTTGTGTTGTTGCATTGGGTGCAAAGTAGATGATATTTTCCTCATGCTGGAAGCATGAGTTACTTTTCATTTTCTCCTCCAGGGCAGACCGAATTTAAAATTCAACACCTTTTTTTTGCATACAGATATACACTGCCCGCAGTTATTGCACTCCATCCCGAATTTATCCCTCATGGGATTAAGTCCGAATTCACATGCCTTATTGCAGTCGGCGCAGTCGTCGCATAAATTTTTATCCCTTACGATAGTAACCAGCCTTCCTGTCCCGAGGGCAGAGTAAAGACCGCCGCCGGGGCAAAAATAACGGCACCAGAGCCTCTCCGAGAGGGATACCTCTATAAGCATAATTGCCGCTACAGCTACAACCCCCATGCCTACGGAGCCGTAATATATATAATGGACAGTCTCCCTGTTTATAATGGCCGGCGGATAAATAAATGCAAAGAGCTGAACGCCGAGTAAAAATGTCAGGATACTTCCAATAAACAAAAGGGCGTATTTATGGGAACGGCTGAAAATAACATTATAAGGTCTTAACCCTATTTTATAAAGGAGACGCCTTATCTTATTATTTATTTCCAACAGGAGATCCATCGGACATATCCAGCCGCAGAAAACCCTCCCGAATAAAACAGTAATAATGATAAAGGGCAGAGAAGATACTAAAAGGGATATATAAAATTCCCTGCTGCCGAATATATGCCCGACCAAAATCAGAGGATCCGACAGGGTAAAATCGTAGATTGTTATTGACCAGAAGATATTACCCTTAATGTTTTTTACAATCGTTACCGGATTCCCCGAAAGATGCCTCATAGCGCTGTCAACAAAATTAAATATTTGCTGCCATGTCCTCCCCTGCACCATAGGGAGACGAAAATTCTCGATTAAAATCTCATATAGGCTGAGGATTGGAATTATAATAAGAAGGGCTATTACAAAAAGCTGAATAAATCTTCGTATAAATTGAAGCATTTCAAAACCACCTTAAAATAATTTTACCACAAAGACACAAAAAACACAAAGAAAAAAAGGAGAAAGGAGAAAGGAAAAAGATGGAGAAATGGAGACAACCACTTTAATCCCCCTTTGTTAAGGGGGACTGAGGGGGTTGTTATTTTTTTTCTCCATTCCCCCTATTTCCCCATTTCACCTTAATCTTTTTCTTTTTATCTTCTTTGTGTTCTTTGTTCGTGGTGAGAAGTCAAAAAAAAGGCGGGTCGGTTACCCTTTTAAGGGGACCAAACCCGCCATTTCAATTAGTGTTGAGTGTTCAGTGTTGAGTTTTTTTACTAACCACTTAACACTTATCACTTAACACTTTCATTACACTACCTTCTCAACCCTGCAAACGCCCTTCTTGTAATCCACCTGTCCCGATACGGGGTCGAATGCCCTGTGGGTTACTGCATTGGTGAGCCACTTATTCTTTGCAGGCTCTCCGCTGTCTGCCACAGAGAGGTTCCACGGCTGGAATATCATCCCACGCGGGATACTGTTCCTTGCCGGTTTCACCTTACTGCCGTCACCCACACTCGCCCTGCCGATAACCCATGTCTGTTCCCCTGTCTCAGGGTCAACCAGACGGGAGACCAGCCGGACAAGGTCGCCGTCCTGTATCCCTAAATCTTTTGCATCATCAGGATGGATCTCCACATACTGCTCGGGCAGCAACTTCCTGAGAGTAGCGCCCCTGATAGTCCTTGCAGTATGAAAGTGCTCATACACAATACCTGTATTGCACCAGAACGGGAATTTATCCTTTGGAACCTCGTCCCATTTCTTGCCGAGGAATTCGGTATCCGGCATATCAGGCGTCAATCCGCCGTCCCTTGCACCTTTCAGGACATCGAGATGATCGATAAAGAGCCATCCCTTCTCGACCCCTGCCTTCCTCATCTCATCAGTAAGCTCTTTTCTCTTGGTGTAATCGTTATGAACAAGCTTTACATTTAAGAGACCATCGGGTGTCCTGAAGTTTTTGTAGTGGAAAGATTTTCCTTCCCATCCGTATTTCTCTTCCTGGAAATTGAATCTCCACTTTAGTCCGCCCTTCTTTGCAATCTCATAAGTCGGCGCGGGCCACTGGATGCCGCCAAGCTCTGCAAGCTGCTGATAGGGGGACTTTCCATCCCTCTTTTCTACTTCGAGAAGACCGGACATATTAATATCCGAGCCCGGGAGTCCGGTGCCTCTTAAAATCTCCCTTAATACCTCTTCGGAGTCATAGAAGCCGTCGGGTCTCTTCTTGTATACGGCAGGATTATAAACCTTATCAGGGTCAAGACCGAGTCTCTTGGCAATCCTCTTACCCATCTCGATATAAATATCCATATCGGGAAGATAACCAGGAGCAGGATTTACAAGCTTGCTATTTACATTCATCCTTCTTTCGGAATTGACATAAGTACCGCTTGCCTCGGCCCATGAAACAGCGGGGAGGATAACATCGGCAAAGTAGTTATTTGGCGCATGGGCATAAAGCTCCTGCGATATAACAAAACTTCTCCTTAGCGCCGGTCTGATAAGAGTCAATGTATCTGCAGGGTCAACATGGGTTCCGCATGTCAGCCATATACAATGAATCTGGTCGGGTTTGCCGTCTCTTGCCGGATTACCCCTCTCATACATGCCTATACCCATACCGGGGTTTTTCTGCTCTGCTGTTGCTGCCAATCTTGTCGCATCTACACCCCAAAGTTCTGCAATAGAATCCCTATGCTTAACATTGTCAATGCCCTGATTGAATGGAAGCCTTGCCGTAAGTCCGCCCATCATTCTTCTCCCGACTGCATTGGGCTGACCTGTCATGGAGAATGGCGCTGCACCGGGTCTTCCGACATTGCCTGTAATTGCATGAAGGTTGTAGATACCGATGGTGTTATGCTGACCGTGGAGGTGCTGGTTATAGCCGATACCCCAGAAGGACACGACACCGCCTTTGCCCCTCTGTCTTCCTTTCATGGAGGCATCTGCCCACACATCCGCAACCTTCGCGAGATAATCAGGGTCAATATCCATACCCCTTTTCGATTTTGCCTCTGGACCCCTCGGGTTATAATTCTCCTTTACTCCCTGAATATACTCCTTCCATCCCTTTGCATTCTTCTCGAGCCAGTCATAAGGAACTACCTGCTCATGCCTTGTTAATATCTCATAAGCAATTGCATTATGAATTGCAAGGTCTCCGTTTATTGTCGCGAAGTGATAGGAGTTATCCTTATTTATTGCTTCAAACCCTTTTACAGTCGGCGTTCTCCTCGGGTCAATAACTAAGGTGGGTATATTGCGGGTCTTCTTTGCATCTGCTATTCTCCAGAATAGGACAGGATGTGCCTCTCTCGCATTATGCGCCCAGTGGGTAATAAAATCCGCATCATCAATATCCCTGTATGAGCCGGGACTTAAATCCGAGCCCTGTGTGGCAAAATAGCCTGTAACAGCAGAGGTCATACACATTCTCGGACTTCCTTCTATTGTGGTTGACCCTATTACTGCCTTCGTAATCTTATTTTCGAGATACAGGGATTCCACAAAATGCTGTCCCGATGACCATATACCGATATTATTTGGACTTGTCTTCTTTACTATTTCTACAATTTTATCGGCGCACAGATCCATTGCCTCATCCCACGACGTCCATCTGAAATCAGGACCATCGCAGCTTTTCCCCTTTGTCTTCGATACCTTGCCTGACAGAGGGTCCGACATATCTTTTCTGATAAGACACGGCTTTGAGGCATCCGGCGGCGTGATTCTATCCACCATAAGAGGCTCATCCGCAGTCAATCCCTTTATACACTGAAGCCCCTTATTTGTTGGGTGGTCTTTTCTCGGTATAATACCCACAATCCTGTTTCCCTCTACTGCAGCGCTCGATCCGCAGCCTACACCGCAGTAAGGGCATGCCATATAAAATATCTTCCTATCGGCAGCCTCGGCAGGCAGCGCAGACAGCGCATCTTCCGTCGTTACCATATCATTACCAATCAACCCGCTGACGGCAGCAGCCGATGCAGTGGCAGCAGTCCCCTTTAAAAAGGTTCGCCTGCTCATGCCGTCCCAAAATCTCTTTTTATTCATACTCATCTTTTTATCCCTCCTCTCTATTTCATCTGGTCGAGGGTAAATCTCGGTTTTGCAGATTTATCCCATGACCTTATATATGACACAATATCATCTATCTGTCTCGGCTCTAACTCCACTACCGCATCATCGTTTCCTATAAGGAATGACCTCATAACCCGTTCCACGCCTGCCCTTAAGTATTGTCTGCCTGATAAAGTCATCGGATGCGTATTTTAAGAATACCTCATCATTCAGAACAGGAGCGCCCTCCGTTCCTTCGCCATCGTCTCCATGACAGGTTTTGCAGATGGAGTCAAACAAGTCTTTGCCGCTTACAGGATTTCCCCATACCTGGAGACTGTTATCAACCTGTATTGAAGGAACCTTCTGCCATGTCCTCAAAAATGCAACCAGGTCTTCTATCTCCTTATCTTTTAATCCTTTTTCTCTCCATGAAGGCATAAGATGACTTGGACGTCCATACTCTATAGTCTCCTTCAAATAGTCATCGGAGGCAAGTGCAAGAAAATCCTGATTATTCAATTGGTTACCCATTAATTCAGTGGTCTCTCCGCCGCCGCCCGTAAACCAACCCTGCGGACCACCTCTTCCCTGCCCTTTATCACCGTGGCATTCTACACAGTTTTTCTTATAAACAGCCTCTCCATTCTTAGCATTGCCATTGGATTTAGCGGATACCATTCCGCCAAAAGCAAACACCCCGCCGGCAAAAACAGCAACAACGCCTAATATCAATTTTTTTGATTTCATTCTTTCACCTCCTTAAAAAAACATAAAACCTTAATTAACACCCAAATATGGGACATCAGGTTTTAGCCTGACAGTCTTACTATTTTCACCCCCCTTCTTAAAAAATTTACTGTTTATTTATCAAAATATAAAATCTAAATTTTCTTATATCCAAGAATTATCTTCTTATATTTAAGCAAATTTAATGCCAGTAAATCCGAAAATATAAAATTATATGTAATGCTTTGATATTATTAGTGAATTTGTGATACAGAAGTTAAGATTTAATCCCTAAGTAACTTTAATCTGTATGAAAGTGTTACTACAAAGTTACGAAACACAATAGAACAATTTATTGTTTTTTGATAATTTCCTTATTAAACAGAATATTATACAAAATTGGGGCATGTTACTATATAGTAACCAATACAAGTTGAAAAGAAAGTTTAGAACACGAATTTCACGAATATACGAATGACACGAAGAAAGTATCAAAGAGTCAAAGTGTCAGAGTGTCAAAGTTTTTTTACTCTGACGCTTTGATACTCTGATACTCTGACACTTTTATTTTAGTGT
>CAYMMR010000158.1:0-6864 GCA_964391545.1 uncultured Nitrospinota bacterium
CCTTAATCCTTTTATCTTAAATAGGGGGTCACGATGTGCCTGGGCTAGAACAAATCAGGGATGTCAGTGATTATTGATTTGGCTCGACATGATTCTATTCCAAAACTTTATAAAGTAATCTATGCCGGATATGATGCTTAAAATCATAGCCACCCAGACGGCTATCGTTCCTATGAATTGGAAGTCTATAAATGAAGATTTATAATTCAGGATTAAAAGAATAACTGCCGTTATCTCAAAGGTCATCTTATATTTCCCCCACCAGCTTGCGGGGATTACAATGCCTTGCGACATGGCAACGGTTCGCAGCCCGCTTACGGCAAACTCCCTGCTTATTATTATGACTGCAATCCATGCGGGGATTCTGTCCAGTTCGACCAATGGTATAAGGGCAGCGGTAATAAGTATCTTATCCGCAATCGGGTCCAATAGCTTGCCCATCACGGTAACCTGATTCGTCGTCCTTGCAAGATAACCGTCTAACCAATCCGTAAAAGCCGCTATTCCGAATACGAGAGCCGCAAAGACAGGATTTATCTTCGAGGAGGGTATTAAAAATACCAGAAGAAAGGGAATCAAAAATATCCTTATAAGGGTAATCTTATTCGGGAGATTTAGTCTCTGCATTTAGTTTATAGAATTTACAGTCTTGGCAATTGCTTTTTATGATGCGCTATCAAATCCTTAAATATCTTCTTTATCTCAAAGACGGTTTTTGGGCTGCTGCCGGCAATCATCTGGTAAAAATCATTCCTCATGCCGAGGGATAGTCTTTTAGACAGCGATTCGATCTGGCTGTCCACTTCACGAATACCGGTTATAGGTTTTTCTATAATGGTAGGTTTATCTACGATTAGTTTTTCAGACATTTGACAATTTAAATAATGATATATTATCATAAAAAAGGCAAGAGTATAATATTTTTAAACTTAGAGGGGGGATATTATATGGCAGAGATTACAAAAGAGATGAGCATCAATCGGGTAATTTCAAAGTATCCTAAGACAGTAGGAGTATTCAGTCGGTATAATATAGATTCCTGCTGCGGCGGGTATGAGAGCCTTGAAAATGCCGCAAAGAACAAGGGTATTGATATTGTCAAATTGATAGAGGCATTAGGAAAGGCTGTTGAAGGCAAGTAGCTGTTCTATATCGTTTTATTTATAATTAATTTGACATATTCAATCAAATAAAATAGACTTATCCCCATGGGATTCTCAGAATATTTTGAATTAGAGAAAAGTGTTAAATTAGAGGTAGATTCCAAGACCTATTCCTCCGTGGTTAAAAAAATAAAGGAGGATCTGATTGCCCTCCTGCTTTCGCCTCCCCCGGCAAAAGCCGAGGATGTCCCGCAGGATAAATTAACGAAGGTAATAGTAGAAAAGAACGGCGCCCCTTTTGTGATACAGTCAAAGGTTGCAAGCAATAAAACATTTCCTATAGTAGTCGTAAAGCTGGAAAAAATGGCGCAGGCTGAAACAGAAAGAACAGCGGTAGAGGATATTGTAAAGGGATATAAAGATAAGGAGTTGCATAACAATACCTATGTTGCGGCAAGAGAATCCGCACGAATCGAAGATTCCTTTCCTATGGAGTTTTATCCCCAGCCAAAGGAGGAGGCAGAGCAAAAGAAAAAGGATTACCTTCTGAGGAGGACAAAAGACAGAAGGGAATCTGCAGTATCCACCGGCATCTACGCGGGCTATAACGAGGCAGAGATTCTTGAAAAGATTTCTTATATGGACAAGGCTCTTGTAGAGGTAATACTCGATATTTACAAAAAGATAGCCGCAGTTACAACAACCGTTACACAGGCAAAACCAAAAATGGAGGGAGAAAATATCGGCATGTGCGTCGATCTAAGCGGAACAGGCTTAAAGCTGATATGCACGCAGAAGCTGAACAAGGGTGATGTCTTAAAGTTGATAATTGCCCCGCCAAAGGCTTTGCCTCCCTTTTCCATATCGGCATTAGGCGAGGTTATGAGGGTTGAAGAGGTTTCACCTCAGCCGAAACAGCCGAAAAAATATGCTACCGGGATAAAATACTATGCCATGCACGAAGACGATATGGAGCTGATAACCCAGTATACCTTCCAACTGCAGAGGGAGATGCTAAGCATGAGAAGAAGGGAGAAGATGCTGGAGCAGTAAGTGATCCGCTATGACAATCGCCATCATTGCCTCCGCTACCGGAACTATGCGCGGACAGATGCACGGGTCGTGGCGGCCCTCCACTCTTATCTCCGTTTCTTTTCCATGAATATCCACCGACCTCTGCGCTTTAGATATCGATGCCGTAGGTTTGACTGCAATTCTCGCTACAATATCGTCGCCGTTTGAAATGCCGCCTAATATACCGCCTGCATTATTTGTCCTGAATGCAGCTTTTCCCTCTTTAACATAAATTTCGTCATTATTCTGAGAGCCTAAAAGAGAAGCCGATTTAAAGCCGGCTCCAATTTCCACTCCTTTTACTGCGCCTATGCTCATCAATGCCTTTGCAATATCCGCATCGAGCTTATCGAAGACAGGCTCTCCAAGTCCGGCAGGAACGTCGGATACTGTAATCTCCACAATACCGCCGATCGAATCTCCGGATTTTTTAGCCTCCCTTATTTTATCGAGCATCCTTCGAGCCGCATTTTTATCGGGACACCGGACATCGTTTTTTTCAATCTCCTCGAAATTCATATCCACTGCCAAAATATCGCCAACCTGTTTCGTATATCCTGTAATCTTTATCCCCTTCATTCGGAGAATTTTCTTTGCTATCGCGCCTCCTGCAACCCTTCCCGCTGTCTCCCTGCCGCTGGATCTGCCGCCGCCGCGATAATCCCTGATTCCATATTTAGCAAAATATGCGTAATCCGCATGCCCCGGCCTGAAGACATTTTTGTTTTTTTCATATTTACTCGAATCTGCATCCACATTCCTTATCAACAGCGAAATAGAGGCGCCCGTGGTCTTGCCTTCAAACACCCCCGACAGAATCTCCACCCTGTCCGGCTCTTTTCTTGGAGATGACGCCTCGCTGTTGCCAGGCATTCTCCTGTCCATATCGACCTGAATATCCTCTTCTTTCAAATCGAGCATAGCGGGACAGCCGTCTATGACAACACCGATTGCCGGGCCGTGAGATTCCCCCCATGTCGTTATTCTGAACATTCTTCCGAAACTATTGCCTGGCATATTTTTATTAAAGTATAGAAATTATAAAAACATTTCACCACAAAGAACACGAAGGGAAAAAAAGGAAAAGATTAAAGCGAGAAAAAAAACTTTAGACACAGATTAACACAGATTTTTTTATGATTAAAACAAGATTTATCTGTGCAAATCATATTCTATCAGTGTAAATCTGTGTCCTGATTTTTTTCTTTGTTTTTTTTATCTTCCTTTCTCCTTTCTTTTCTTTGTGTCCTTTGTGTCTTTGTGGTTAAATCTGGTTTTTGTTCCTCAGTTCCTCTAATATAATATTGATTGTATTCTCCGCCCCTTTTGAGTTATCCACAATAATATCCGCCAGTTTTTTATATGTTGGAAGCCTTTCGGCATAAAGTTTATCAAAGGATTTTCGAGGGTCTGCGCCGTCGAAAAATGCCGGAATGCCATTCTTCATTATTCTCTCATACAGCATATCCGGTTCCACATGCAGATAAATTACAATATCATCCGCCAATCTCCTGAATACATCATCTTCGGCAAAGGGCGTCCCCCCGCCAAGAGAGATAACGCCGCTATTGATTTTTTGCGCCTCTTCTAACGCCTTCTTTTCCAGTTTTTTGAAATATTCTCTGCCCTGTTTTATATATATCTCTCTAAAAGAGAGATGGTCTTTTGTTTCTTCAGTATAAATCGATTCAATGATAGAATCAATATCATGAAACTTCTTTTCCAGCCTGGCGGCAAGTATTTTTCCTATAAGCGTCTTGCCGCAGCCCTTAAAACCTATTATGATAATGTTCATGTCATCTTAAGCCTGAATCTTAGTATCTTCCACATTGTATCGATATACTGCTTTAAATCCTTAGTAGATTTCCCTTTTTTCCTTTCCTCAAAGATAATAGGAATTTCTTTTATACGATAGCCCTTAAGATGACAGGCATATAATATTTCTTCGACAATAGAGGGGCCTACCGATACCATTTTATCGAGATTTAGAGATTGAAGAACCCCTCTCCTGAAACACCTGTAGCCGGAGGTGCAATCCATAATTTTGAGTCCCATAAGAAGCCTTATGTAAAAATTTGCAAACTTTGTTATCATCTGCCTGCCGATATTCCTGCCTGCTTCTCCACCCCCTTTTATCCCTCTCGAGCCGATAACCACATCATGCCCCTCTATCTCTCTTATCATATCGGGAATATATCTCGGGTTGTGGGAATAATCGCTGTCCATCTCGATAATATAATCCGCCCCTTTCTCTATAGCATATAACATACCCATTATCCCGGCAGTCCCTCTTCCTTTTTCATTTTTTCTGATTATAAGATGCACTCGCCGGTCTTTCGCCGATATTTCTTGAACGAGCCGTGCCGTGCCGTCGGGAGAATTATCGTCTACAACGACAATTTCCAAAGCCCCTTTTTCGACAGGGAGAGAAAAAATATCTCCAATCAACTCCTCGATATTCTCCCCCTCATTATAGGTCGGTATCATCACAAAGGTCTTCATATTAAAATAATAGTTCGTAGATGAGTAGCTGAATTGTTGAGTAGTTAAACTTACTCAACTACTTATAGTGAACGACAAAAGAAAGTTGTCATTTCGACCGAAGGGAGAAATCTGAGATTCCTCACTTCGTTCGGAATGACAAGACGAAGGGTTCGGAGTAACAGACTCACAATGTCAACTTATTTAAGTCGTTCACTATAGTTCACACTGAAAAATGACCTTTTTTTCACTTCCGTTATTTTCGGGGCACCCATCAATGATGGGTCGTGCTCTATTTTATTGAAATTATCCCAGATTATGCACGGACGATTTATATAAGACCTTATGTCCCTGCAGCGACTGTCACCGGTGGATTATAAAACTTTTCCTTACACCGCATTTTCACTTTTCCATGGATGGAAAAAGTGAAAATTTCCACAGTTCAGACAGCCATGGACGGCTGTCTGAACGGCAAGCGGAAGGGACATAAGGTCTTTCACACATTTTTTGGGATTATTACATTATGGAACAAAAGAAAAAATAAAAAGTCGTTCAAAAAAGTCATTTTTCAGTATCAATTACTTAAACACTCAACTACTCAACTATATTTATATGCAGGACAGAAGTCTCATTGCCTTCTCGTATACCTCATCAACGGTTATAGAGGTCATACAGTTGTCATTGAGGCTGCAGTTATTTTTGTAGCAGGGTGCGCAGCCAATAGTCGAAACAACCTTCTCTCCCCTCCCATAAAGCTCGATCTCCTGGTGGCATGTTGGACCAAAAATTGCCAGAACCTGTTTTTTTAGCCCTATACCAAGGTGCATCGTAAGCGTATCTCCGGAAATTACCATATCGCACCTGGCAACAATAGCTATAAATTGAGACAGCGTGTTGCCGCAGCCGGAATCGTATAAAGGGGTCTTCACCCTTTCTTTTATAATTTTGTTTATCTCCACTTCGCCCGGACCGCCCAAAAGAATTATCTTTATCCCTGCATTAGCAGAGGCATAATTATTTATACTTTCAACCAATTTTATATAACCGTCTATTGTCCACGCCTTATTTACAAATACCTGTCCTGCGCCCGGGCTTATGCCGATTAACCTGTCGTTTTTGTTTATCCCTATTCTATCCAACAACTTTTTTGCATATTCCACGCTTGAAGGCGAAGGACTTAAAACATATTCTTCTCTATTATATGAAAGCCCTGCGGCTTCGAATATTATCTCCTGATAGCTTTTTTTATTTTCCCTGAATTTCAGATTGTCATCGATGCCGAGCCTGAAGGCATAAATGCTCTCTTTGTTCAACGGAAAAATAGTTCCATACCGGCTGAGCCCAAAACCCTGCTTTTTATCCGACTTTATTCTCATTGAAAGGGCAGATGCCCTCGGCTCCTTATCGAGGCATAAAACCAAGTCGAATTTCTCCTCTTCCAATCTTAAAATCGTCTCATAAGAAAATGGCAGAAGGCGGTCAATGTATGGATTCATTTGAAGCAACTCCAGCGACACCTTATCCGTAACCCAGGTAATATAACTTTCCGTATGTTTATTTTTGAGGGCGGGAAGCAATGGAGTCGTTCTCAAGACATCGCCGATTGCCCCCAATTTGATTATCAATATCCTTAAACCCATAGGCGAATAATGCGGGCACGAAGGGCAGAGGGTCTTAAACTTGCATGGTTTCTCGCCGACAAAAAATCTGCAGTCGAGATTAATCTTTAGTCCTCCAAAATTCGAATCGCTCATTTTGTCCATAAACAAAAAAAGCAGGGGGGAATCCCTGCTTTTAAAATTACTCTAACGGATAAATTATCATTAGTCATCAACCGCCGGCAGATGGCGCTTCTTTATTATTTATCATCTCCTTTAATTCTTTTCCTGCCCTGAAAAACGGCACTTTTTTAGGAGGCACTTTAACCTTCATCCCTGTCTTAGGATTCCTCCCGTCTCTTGCCCCCCTATGCCTTATTCGAAAGCTCCCGAACCCTCTAAGTTCCACTTTATCGCCTTTATTTAATGCGTCGGTTATGCTTCCGAATATTATGCTTACTACCTGTTCGGTCTCTTTTTTTGTAAGACCTATTTTTACCGAAACATTCTCCGCCAATTCTGCCTTTGTCATAAATTACCCCTCTTTAGTTTTTGGTGAAAAATGACTTTTTTGAACGACTTTTACGGTGGATTATATAACTTTGCGG
>CAYMMR010000159.1:0-6855 GCA_964391545.1 uncultured Nitrospinota bacterium
CAGGGACAGGATTAAGGGGGGATAGGGATGCAAGTTGAAATACAAAATCCCCTCCTTCATGTCCTGAGTTCTTTATGGTGTTGTATTCCGGCACCTGGTCCGATTTGCCCGCTACCATCTCTTTTACGCTTCCCCTTCCATGAAACAGTTCTTCTGCTGTGAATACATTTTTCTCTGTCTCTTTTAATGCCTTTAAAAATGCAGAGGCAAATACAGAGTGGTTACCGCCTCCACTGTCCGCCACAGGCTCATTACCTCCGCTTGCCATAAGCGTCCTCGATGGTTTCTCCATCATCTTTTTTATAAACTCTTCTCTTTCGCCGCTCTTTGTCAAATCTCCTGATACCGCCCTTGTTAATGTGCCTGAGTAACAGCTATCGGATACTATAAGTATATGTCTTGATGTTATTCTTTTTATGTTTGATGTTATATCGTCTGCTATTATCCAGTTCGTAGGATTATCTCTTTCCGCATTTACCGGTATCCAGTATGACTTATCCGCTGTCTTGTCAAATTCCCCATGCCCTGCATAGTAAATGAGAAGGTTGTCCTTTTCACCAAGCCCTTTTCTTAATTCATTCATGCCGTTAAGTATATCTTCCCTTGTTGCATCTATGAGGAGCTTTGTTTTAAATCCATATTGCGTTCTTAATATCTCCTCTACTGCCTTTGCATCTGCAACGGCTGTCTTTAGCTTAGGGAGATGTTTATAGTTGTTGCTGCCGATGATAAGGGCATGGTATTTCGTATTCAGTAATACAGTGTCTAACCCTTTCTTTGCCTCTACTGCCAAATCCCTCTTTTCCTTCGGCTTTATTGTAACGCTTCTCTCTTCGGATTGAACAAAGGGCGGGAAAAATAGAGGGAAGATAAAACATATAAGGAAGGTTAATGAAGCCTTTTTCATGGCACACCTCCTTTAAATTAGATTGCTTCGTCGCTTACGCTCCTCGCAATGACACCTTGCTTACGCTCCTCGCAATGACACCTTTGTGTTGTGTGTCATTGCGAGCGAGTGAGCCTTTAGCCCTGAGCAGAGCGAAGGGGAAGCAATCTCAAAGATTGAAATTCCTTAACATTAAATATAGGCAAATAATAATACCATATTCAAATGCTGTCAATCGAAAACTATGCAAAAACCATGTGATTTATATCACATAAAATCCCCCCTCGCCACCCTTTTGAAAAAAAAGAGGGATGGTTTTTTTTATTCATTTTTTCCACCCCGGATGCTATAGTGAGCGAATTATGAAAAAGTTTATCCCCCTATTCTTCCTCGCCGTATCATTCTCATACATAGAATCTGCCGTAGTGGTATACCTGCGGGAGTTATATTACCCGGAGGGCTTTAAATTTCCTCTCAAATTAATACCTGAAAAAATAGGTTTAATCGAGGTCGGGCGGGAGGCAGCTACGATGGTAATGATTGCTGTGATTGGTCTTGTGTCAGGAAAGACACGATGGCAGAAATTTTCCTATTCTGTTTTTGTATTCGGTATATGGGATATATTTTACTATGTGTGGCTTAAGGCATTTCTCGGCTGGCCTGAATCGCTTTTAACATGGGACATACTGTTTCTGATTCCTGTCCCATGGACTGCACCTGTATTGTCGCCAATCATTGTTGCAGTCAGTATTACAATTACATCCATGCTTACTGTCTATCTTGAAGAAAAGGGCAGACCGCCTGCTTTAAAGAAGAGAGAAATTGCACTGGTAACTATTGGGGCATTGATAATATTGCTCTCTTTTATGTGGGATTTCAGATTGGCTTTAAACGGCGGCATGCCCGATAAATATCATTGGGAATTATTGATAGGGGGGATGACAATAGGAATATGGGGTTTTATAAATACTATTACTATTAAAAGAAGTTGAGTAGTTGAGTTGTTTTAAACCACTTAACCACTTAACTACTTAACAACTAATTCACTTCTATCAATTCATACTCTCTACAGCCAAGACCTATCTCCTCGCCGTATTTAAGCTGAACCGTCCAATCAATTTCAGGATAGACCCCCCTGAATTTGTCTTCGCCCGGCTCGAAATTGTTTTTAAGCTTGGAATCCCTGTTGCCTGTCTGTTTATTGATTAAATCCGCGGCTGCCTGGTCTATTGCCACAGGGTCTTTAGATGCGAGTATTCCTATATCTCCAACGACAGGCGTATCGCTGGCAGGGTAGCAGTCGCAGGCAGGGCTTATCTGTGTCAGGAATGATATAAAGATATATTTACCTTTTTTATTCTGCAGCGCTGCATAGACATGCTCGACCATTTTTTCCTGCATGCTTGCGGTGTCTGCATCCCATTTTATCTTAATGGCGCCGTCCCTGCACGGCAGTATGCACTCGCCGCAGCCTATGCAGGCCCCAGAAACTATAGTTACCTTATCCCCCTTAACAACCCCCTTTTGTTCTCCCTTTAATAAGGGGGATAGAGGGTTGTTTTTTACTCTTATAATCGCACCCTCTGCAGGACACCACTGTATGCACCTCAAACACCCTGTGCATTTATCCGCCACAACAAAGGGTTTGACATTCGAATGCTGATTCAACTTTCCTTTTAGCGAGGCGCAGCCCATGCCTATATTTTTAATGACGCCGCCTATACCGCTTAATTCGTGGCATTTGACATGGGTTACTGCAATTAAAGAATCGGCATTATAAATCTCGGATGCAATATCAACCTCCCGATACCATTTTCTGTCAATCCTTACCATCCGGTATGATTTTCCCCTCAAGCCGTCGGCTATAATTATCGGCGCATTGACCACCGAGTAGTCAAAACCGTTTCCTATTGCAGTTTCCATGTGCGATACGGATTCCTTCCTCGAGCCGGAATAGAGGGTATTTGTATCGGTGAGGAAAGGTTTCCCGCCGGATTCCCTGATTTTGTCAACAATTTTTCTCAGATAAATCGGCTTTACATAAGAAGTATTACCCTTCTCCCCAAAATGGAGCTTCACTGCCACGAGGTCGCCCGTGTCAATGCTGTTCTTCATCTCCGCCTTTAAGATAAGCCTGTCAATTTTCTTGAATATATTCTGCTGCGGAGTCGTTCTTAAATTCGTAAAAAATACCTTGCTTTTCATTCCATGCCCCATGTTTATTTCATCAAATATTTATAAACTCCTAATCCTATGCCTCCGACAAGATGTCCGAGCATAAAAATAAAAACAGACGGCTCGCTGACATCGGAGTTTTTAAGGACAATCATTACCAGAAGGATATACAGCCCGATAACCGTATAATATATGGAACCCAGCACAACCGCCCTTGACCTCTCGAACGCGGAAATAAAGGCTAACAGGATAATAACGGCAATGGTTTTCCAGTCAAGAAGATAATCGAGTATTCCTCCCGCGCCGATAAAATCTATCAGATCAGAAAAATCGAAGTTATTAAAAAAATCTAAAAATTTTTCCTTCATTTCATTAAGATAATACAGATATAGGGATTGATTTGTCAATATCTTTCAATATTTTTTCCCCTTGACCGATATTGTGTAAGTTGTTACTATATTAACAAAGTTACCCCCATCCCTTAAATAGTGTGCTGTGAAAAATGACATTTTTTTCACTTCCGTTATTTTTTCTTTTGCTCTATTTATTTGAAATTATTTATTATGGAACAAAAGAAAAAATAAAAAGTCGTTCAAAAAAGTCATTTTTCACCAGAAACTAAATATGGATGCCGAAGGGGTAAACTTACAGGGGTGTTTACATGTCCCAGACAGACATACCGCTCATCCCCGACTACCCTGCAAAACAGATATGGGCAATAGGAGGGGGCAAGGGTGGAACGGGAAAAACCATAGTCTCGGCAAGCATAAGCATACTCCTCGCAAAAACAGGGAGTAAAGTTGTAGCAATAGATGCAGACCTCGGCGGGGCAAACCTTCATACCTGCCTTGGCGTAAGATACCCCAAAACCACTATCGCCGATTTCCTTTTGAAGAAGATAGCATCCTTTGACGAGTTATTGATAAATACCCCTATAGAAAATCTGAAATTTATCAGCGGCGCCAATGACTTCCTGACCATCGCAAATATTCCTTACGCCCAAAAACAAAAACTCATAAAATATATAAGAAATATCCCGTCGGATTATATAATCCTCGACCTCGGGGCAGGGACATCGTTCAATGTCCTCGACCTTTTTCTCATATCCGACTGCAGCATAGTGGTGGTCGTTCCGGAGCCCACCTCGGTGGAAAATGTATACCGCTTCATAAAGTGCGCTATATTGAGAAGACTCAGCAACTCTTTAAACAGTCCGAGATTTCAGGATATATTCAAATTGGCTACGGAGGCAAGGGGAAACGAGTCAATAAAAACCCTTTACGACCTGCTGGAAAGGATACATAAGATGGACAGTTCCGTGGCTGCAGATCTGGAAAAAAAGCTCGATACATTTTCTCCAAAGCTTATCGTAAACCAGGTAAGGGAAAATGACAGCATAACGATAGGAAATTCCATACGGGATATAACGAAGAAATATCTCGGGGTAGGGCTCGATTATGCCGGTTATATCCCTTATGACGAGAGGGTTTCCGAGGCTATAAAAAAATTTAAGCCCATGATAACTGAGTATCCGAATTGCAGCGCCTCGCTCTGTATGAATCTTACCCTGAAAAAGCTGTTAAGCAACGGACAACCGTCAACGATCGCAAAATGAAAAGAATCGAAGACCTGAATTATTACGAGCTTTTAAATTTAGCCGAGAATGCCTCTACCGGCGATATACATAAGGCATATCTCCTTGCCGTATCGACATACAGCAAGGATTCATTGGCGGCATACAATATCCTTTTGGATGAAGACAGGATGGATATGTTAAAGAGAATCGAGACTGCCTACGCAACTTTGATAGATAAGAATAAGAGAATATCCTATGACGAGCAGGTATTAAAAATAACTTCTAATGCTGCGGTATCTCATACAAATCCTTCCGGCGCCGATATACACTTCAAGAAGGATGACGATTTGACAAAAAAAGACGGGAAAACGATCCGGGCTTTCGACTTTTCGGCAGGCTCTATGCCCAAGTCCCGCGATAAGTCGGTTAGAGAGGATAAAGATGAATATGAATTTAAGACTGCCGATTCCGCTATTTTTGGAGGCGGCCACCTTAAAAACATAAGAGAGATGAAGGGCATCACGCTGGATGAAATATCGCAGAAGACGAGGATAAAAATTTCCTATCTCAAGGCTCTGGAAGATGAGGATTTTAAGCAGCTGCCTGCAGAGGTATTCGCAAGGGGATTTCTAAAGGCTTATGCAAAATACCTCGCCCTCGACCCTGAGGTTGTGAACAGGAGCTATAAATTTAAAAAAATATGAACTTCAATGAGCTTGCCGCAAAAACAGAAAAAGGGATATTTGCCCCTCTATATCTGTTTTACGGAGAGGAAAGATTTATTATTGACGATATGGCGGGAAAAATAGCCTCCGGGGCAGTAGAGCCTTCCAACAGGGATTTTAATCTGGAAATCGTAAAAGGGAGCGAGACTACTTACGAAGAAATAATAAATAAGGCTCAGACCCTGCCTTTTATCGGAAGCAGAAGGGTCGTCATCGTAAAGGGCATAGAGGAAATGAAGGCGGAGGGGGCGGAGAGGCTGATTGAATATTGCTCGAATCCATCCCCCTCTACCTGTCTTGTTCTTATAGCGTCCGAAATAGATAAAAGAAGCAAGTTATACAATGCCCTGTCCAAAAATGGGGTTGCGGTTGAATTCGGCAGGGTGAACGAAAGGTATGCAGGCAGTTGGATAACAAAAAAGGCAAAAGAATCCGGATACGGAATGGATGACGATGCCAAAAAATATCTTTTGGAGATTGTCGGGAGCAGGCTTCAAAGGCTTAGCATGGAATTGGAAAAGATATTTACATTCAAAGGCAATGACAGGAATATAACGATAGACGACATAAAGCTTCTGGTGGAGGATACGAAGATAGAGACGATTTTTGCCTTCACGGATTTTATAGGATCGAGGGATGCTGACAGCGCCCTTAAGCTATTGAACAAGATGCTCAATCAAGGGGAGACGCCTGTAAAAATCATCGCTATGATTGCCCGTCAACTGCGCCTGATTTTACTTGCAAAGTCTTATCGGAAAAAGGGCATTACATTGTCCGAAATACCGTCAAAGGCAGGCTTTGCCCCTTTTCTTTTAAATGGATATCTCGGTCAGTCCGAGAAATATACTATCAGGGAGCTAAAGGAGAGTTTCTTTAAAATTCAGGAGGCGGATATAAGACTCAAATCATCCGATATCAGGGAAAAGATGGTTCTCGAGAAGCTCGTTCTTGACTTATGCGGCGGCAGGCCGGGCGGCAATAGAATTAACAAGATGATGCAGCCTGGAAATCTTTCTTGACCCTGTATTTCTGTGTATTACCCCTTTTGAAACAGCCTTGTCAATTACAGGAATAGCCTTGGATAAAGCCTGCACGGCTTCTTCCTTTTTGCCCCCTTCAGCCGCGGTTACCACTCTCTTTACGGCAGTCTTTACGGCGGATTTGTAAGTTACATTCCTTTCATATCTCTTTATATTCTGTCTTGCCCTTTTTATTGCCGATTTATGACGCATTGACTTCTTTTTCTTTTCCAATTTGCATACCTCCGATAAATGAATAGGTTGATATATGTAATTTATTTTTTATCATAGAAAATCGCCTCATGTCAAATTATTTATTTAGTTCACACTGAAAAATGACCTTTTTTTCAGTATCGTCTATTTATTCTTTGGGAAATTTGTATAAATTGCGGCTAAATTATGTCATGTGCCTGTATGAAATTATAACCTAAATTGAGCGATTCTTCGTTGTCATTGCGAGGCGAAGCCGAAGCA
>CAYMMR010000160.1:0-6844 GCA_964391545.1 uncultured Nitrospinota bacterium
CTTTCTTTCATTTATCTATTTATAATTATGAAGCCAGTGGAGAGTGTTATAAAGGTTGAGGTTCAGGGAGGTTCAAGGAGGTTCGCCATGACACACGCTATTAAAGGTTCCCATTGCCTGCTTCTTTACGGGGTATTGGCGATGATGGTGCCGGTGGGTTGAGATAGAACCGAAAAATATACAGGATCAAGTGGACAGGAAAGTTATGACTTCTTTAAGGACATCCTCAAGGTCAGTGACATTTGTTTCAATAATATTATCTTCGCTCAAATGGTGCTTATGATGCTTGGGTACATCTTTCAGAGGAATCGGATGGTTGTCGTAGCGGAAGAGCAGCCGGTCATCCTTCTGGTAATGATAGGCGTATTTGTATTTGACGGTCTCATCTCCAACCTTGACAAACTCCTTAAAGTGGAGTTCCGAGCCATCACGAAACGTTAAAACGCCCTTAATGAAGCCTATATTATGAGTGCGTTGGTCAAAAGAGATTTCACTGGCAGAGATCGCAGGGAAGGAGGAGACAGTTTCTTCAATACGGCGGAAGTAGTCTGCTATAAGCATAACTCGATCTTCATGAGTCGCGACAGCTCGTCCTCCAGTCGTTTGAGGGTCTCGTATTCACCCGACCATTCGACCGCCTCTAATTCGTTAAAAGGCAGGGAGCCGGGAGTTGCCTTTAAAAAGGCAGCCGTAGACATATTGTATTTCTTTTCAAAGGCTGAAAGCTTTGCCTTTGTCTTCAAAATGCCGGTTTTTAACTCGTTTTGCTCGGACTGAAGGGCTTGAATGACTATCGGCTTTATTGAAACGTTATCGTTTGATTTTAATACAATCTGGTTCATATAGAAATATTTACCAGAAGTGATTAGATAAGTCAACAAGAAACTCCCTGGTTCAATAATCCTGAGCAGCAGAGGTAATTAGAAATGAAAAAGGGCATTCTTTTAACTGTCTTTGTGGTAGTTGTTGTTTCTTTTATTGGCTGTGCCGGAGCTACGACATGGAAAAGTTTTGCCAGGAGTCATGTAGTATATACCCACTGGCTTACGCCAGTGGCACTTATGTTTTTGAATGAATGGAAAAGATAGCTATTTTTCTACTGATGATATTGGTTATTGAAAGCAGTGCTTATGGAAAAGACCTTATGAAATCTCCCGATGTTCGGATGGGTAAGCCTGTCCCCGAAGCCTCTATTTCATATAACCCCCTCTCCACATTTTTAGATTTATCCGTTAGATTCTTTCAGACCTTTATCTCTCCTGTGGATGGCGATAGATGCTCCATGTATCCCACATGCTCCGCTTATTCAAGGGAGGCAATTAAAAAATATGGTGCAATTAAGGGTTTTGTTATGACAGCGGACAGGCTTATCCATGAGATGGATGAGCAGAGGTTTGTTGCTTTTATAAGAAAGGGAAACTCCCTGAGATACTATGACCCTCCGGAGAATAATGACTTCTGGGCAATTAAATGAGACATATCTTTTTAATCATCCTCTTTATCTTCTTCCTATCTAAAGAGACACTGGCTGATACAGATAGTTTAGCTGCATCTGAAGATAAGCAATACAATTTTGCCATGAGTCTGTTCAATGAGGGAGAATATTACAGGGCGATTACAGAGTGGAAGAGATTTATCTACTATTTCCCTAAAAGCGAATTAATTGACGATGCCGCACTTTTTATTGGTAAGTCATATCTTATGGGGAAGGAATATGACACAGCCATCGAGGAATTTAGAAGGTTTCGGGAGACCTTTCCTGACAGCAATCTGATTCCGGAGTGCCTCTATTTGAGAGGAGAAGCACATTTTAAAAAAGATGAGTATCATCTTGCGAGGGGTTTATTTGAGCTTGTGAGAAGAAAATATCCCGATAATATATGGGCAGACAGGTCAGTCATAATGAATGGCTGGAGTTATGCAAAGGAAGGGGATTTTCGTAAGGCGCATGATGAGATTAAACAGGAGGAGATACAGGATAAGGTTATCAGCTTAATGGCAAAGGAGCTTTCAGAGGAGATTAAAAAGGGTGAGATGATACCCAAAAAATCTCCCCGCACAGCAGGGTTGCTTGCTGCAATCCTTCCAGGGGCAGGACATTTCTATTTGGGCAGACACAAGGATGGGACAGCTGCATTTCTGCTGAATGCCTCATTTATATGGGGTGCTGTGGCATCGTTTCAGCAGAATAATTATGCAGTGGCTGGGATACTGACATTTTTTGAGGCTGGATGGTATACAGGTAATATTTATAGCGCAGTTGGGGCTGCCCATAAATATAATAAGTGGGAGGAAGATAGATTCAGAGACAATATTGAAAAGAAATTTAAACCCAATCTTTCTTATGATTTCGAGAGACCGTTGATTTCAGTGTCTTTCATATTTTAAATGAACCGCAGGGAATTTCTCAAAGATACCCTTCTCTTGCTCTCCTTAACTAAATGTGGGACAGGCAGAAAGAAGCTCGATTTAAAAGGGGAATTTAATGCAGACCTTCCACACAAAATAAAAAGCCCAAAAAAGGTAATTATAGTTGGAGGGGGTTTATCTGGTCTGACAGCGGGGATTCATCTTATAGAGAGGGGATTTGAGGTTGAGATATATGAGAAAAATTCTTTCTGCGGTGGAAAATTAGAAAGCCACAAGGATTCATTTGGAGGATGTCCTATCTCTCTGGAACACGGTTTTCATGCTTGGTGGGGGCAGTATCACAACCTTATCGCCATGATGAGAAAACTCAATATTGAAAAGAATCTGAAAGAGTTACCCAATGTAAATATAAGAATAAAGGGGATGCGTGATGAGACAGTATACTTTAATCCGCAGGTCTATCCATTCTTTTTACTCTTCCCCCTTCTCTTTTCTAAAAATATCTCTTTTCGTGAAATAATGAAAAGCGGCACAATAGGCTTGCTTATTCTTAGGTATGATAAAAAACGTTATGATAAGTGGTTTGATAAAATATCTTTCAATGATTTAATGAAAGAGTATGATGCGCCGGAAAATATTCAGAAGGTATTCTTTGAGCCGTTTATGAAGGCAGGATTTTTTGCCGATGCAGAGGAAATATCGGCAGCATCATTTCTTGAGCTATTCCATTTTTATCTATCCGGGAATATCGGAGATTTCAGGTGCTATCACATAGGCGGGAATCCACAGGAGAAGGTGATTGAACCCATGATGAAATATTTTATGGATAGAGGGGGCAGGATAAATCTAAATTCAGAGATCGATAATTTGATAGTTGATGATTACGAGATAAAAGGGATACAGCAATTTTCTGAAGGCGGTCAATCGGTAATACATAAAGGTGATTATTTTATAATAGCAGCCGATATTTCAGGCATTCAGGGTATCTTCAATAATACGATAAAAAATATTGGCGAAGAGAGAAAGGGTGAATTTGAAAAGGTCCTAAAGTTAAAAACAAATAGTTGTATTGTTATTAGCATCTGGTTTGATAAGCCCACAAAGCCCGATAGAGTCCCTGTGGGGTTTGTCTCGGATTTCAAGTTTATAACAGTCTATTTCATCCTTTCCCGATTAAATGATGATATTAAGGAGTGTTCAAAGAATACAGGCTTTCATTGTATTGAATTTATAATAAGTGAGATTCCAGAATTGACAGAGCTCTTTGACGAAGAATTAATGAAAGTAATAACCCCTGAAATCATTGAGCTGTTCCCTGAATTGAAAAATGCCGGCATGATAGACTATTTCTTAATGAGGCATGATAATTATACCTTCTTTAATAAGGGAGTATTAAATTTAAGACCTTCTGTGCAATCGGTATTTAAAAATCTGTTTTATACGGGTGATTGGGTCTATACAGATATGCCTGTATTTTTTATGGAGAAGGCTGTGATGACAGCAAAGATTGCAGTAAATTATATCCTTTCACATGAAGGGGTCATGCCGGATAACATTTATTCCCCGAATAGCAGGGGAATTCTAAGTTAATAATATTATAAATACCTTTTCACGCCTCTTGTTTTTAAAAGCTCCACTATGCTTTTTACATCCTGCGCCCTTTCCTTCGGGCAGACAAGGACAGCATCCCTCGAAGCAACAATGATGAGGTCTTTTATGCCGATAGCGGCAACTAATTTTTCAGGGCTGTGTATAACGCACCCCTCTGTATCGATGCCGGCATATTTACCGATGATGGCATTATTAAAATCATCCTTATCCAGAATATCGTATAAAGCCCTCCATGTCCCTACATCGCTCCAACCTATATCGCAGGGAATTACCGCCACATCCGGAGCCTTTTCCATTACACCGTGGTCAATGGATATGCTCTCGATGCGGGAATAGATATTTCTGACAGTGCTCCTCTCTTTTTTTGTTCCAATAGCCTTTTCAATCTCCATAAGTCCGTCATATAAATCCGGCAGAAATCTCTTTATCATCGTTAATATCGTTTCCACCCTCCACATAAAAACACCGCCGTTCCAGAAATAGTCTCCACCGGCAATATATCTTTTTGCACGGTTTATATCGGGCTTTTCTACAAATCTCTTGACCTTGAATATCTTTACCCCCGATATTCTATCGAGCTCTTTCCCTGCATGGATATAGCCGTAACCTGTTTCAGGATAGGATGGTTTAATGCCGAGGGTAACAAGACAATCCCTTTCGGCAGCCGCTCTTGCGCCGGCAGAGATTATATCCCCGAATGCGCCTTCATCTTTTATAATATGGTCTGCAGGCAGGACTACCATAATCCCGCTGCGGTCTATTTTCTTTATAAAGAGGGATGCAAGTCCGATGCACGGTGCGGTATTTCTTCCAAAAGGCTCATTAATAATATTTTTAGACGGGACATCTTTAATCTGCTCCCGCATCTTTTTTACATGGGAATTGCCTGTAACAATAAATATATTCTTGCTTTTAATAAGAGGCTTGATTCTGTTGATGGTCTTCTGTATGAGGGTATTATCGCCGGTGAGGTTTAATAGTTGTTTCGGCGTTCTCGATTTGCTAAGGGGCCAGAATCTCGTCCCGCTCCCCCCTGCCATTATTACTGCAAATATCATTTACCAGTTCCTTTGCTTAAGCCCGGCACAGGCAGCTTCTTTAAAAGCATAAAACCGCCTGCCAGCAAGACTACGAAAAGAATAGTAAAAAGCTCGAAATAGTTTTCTATGAGATATTTTATCTCTGCCCCGAATAATTTTATAAGCCCTGCCACAATAAAAAATCTCCCCCCCCTTCCGAGCATCGATGCGAGCATAAACTTCCTGAAGTTTATATAAAATACACCGGCGGCAATAGTGAAAACTTTATATGGAATCGGCGTAAAGGCTGCTATGCCTATAGCCCATGCTTCGTATTTCTCAAAATAATTATGCACAAGGACTATCTTTTCATGGGCAAAAAACCTTTCTAAAATAGGCTTGCCGCCCTTCAATCCGATAAAATATCCAAATGCGCCTCCAAGCACAGAGCCGGCAGTGCATACCGTTGCATAATATAAAGCAACCTGCGGACTCAATATCGAAAGGGCTATAAGAAGCACATCCGGCGGAATCGGAAAAAAGGACGACTCGACAAAGGCAATCAAGAAGAGTGCATAAGTTCCATAATCGGTTTGTGCCCAGTGAATAGTCCAGACGATTAAATCTTTAACCATATTTTAAATATTTGCATCTTTACTCATAGCATGTCAAGAAAAATGCTTAATTGAGTTTATAATTATTATGCTATAATTCAGGATGTGAATCGAGAAGAAATATCTCTCCAAAAACCAATGGAAATGCAGGATAGATTCATAACGCCGCAGAAAGAAGATGACGATATAAGCTTTGAGGCGACGCTGCGTCCCAGAACGATTGACGAATACATCGGTCAGGAAAAGGTCAAGGAGAACCTCAAGGTTTTTATTCAGGCAACTAAGGAGAGGTCTGAGGCATTAGACCATGTCCTGTTTTATGGGCCTCCTGGTCTCGGCAAAACCACCCTCGCAAATATTATCGCATCCGAGCTTGGCGTGAATATAAAAGGGACTTCCGGCCCTGTTATCGAAAGGGCAGGCGACCTCGCCGCCATCCTCACCAATCTTAAGGAACATGATGTCCTTTTCATTGACGAGATTCATCGCATGAATCATGTGGTCGAAGAAATCCTATATCCCGCTATGGAGGATTTTAAGCTCGACATCATGATTGGCCAGGGGCCGAGCGCCCGCTCTATAAAGATTGATTTGCCGAAGTTTACCCTGGTTGGCGCAACTACAAGGGCAGGACTGCTTACATCTCCATTGAGGGACAGATTCGGCGTTATCCACCGCCTCGATTATTATAAAGATTCCGAACTTCAAATTATAGTGGAGAGGTCTGCAAAGATATTAAACATCCAAATTGACTCAACAGGCTCTCTCGAGATTGCCCGCCGCTCGAGGGGGACGCCGAGGATAGCAAACAGACTCCTCCGCAGGGTCAGGGATTATGCACAGGTAAGGGCTGATGGAAATATTACAAAAGATGTGGCGGACGGGGCATTGAAAATGCTCGAGGTGGATGAGATGGGTTTCGATAAAATGGACAGGAAACTCCTCCTCACGATTATAGAAAAATTCAACGGAGGGCCTGTCGGAGTTGATACACTGGCCGCAGCAGTCAGCGAGGAGAAGGATACGATAGAGGATGTTTACGAGCCGTTCCTCATACAGGGCGGATATATCCACAGAACCTCGCGGGGCAGGGTTGCAACAAAAATCGCCTACGAGCATTTTGGCATAAAACCAACGGAGGATGCAGTTAAGAGGCTCGGGTTAAAAATAGTTTCTATAAGTAAACAACATGCCATAAACTTTGCTGATAAATAAATGCTCTTAGGCGCA
>CAYMMR010000161.1:0-6800 GCA_964391545.1 uncultured Nitrospinota bacterium
AAGGGTCTTATAAGTTTCTTCGCTTTCGCTCAGGGCAGGCTCCGCGAGGAATCTTATTGAATTAATTAAGACCCTTCGCTAACGCTCGGGTGACTGCCTTGCAGTCATCTGTGTTCTGTGTAAATTTGTGTCCTGAATCTTTTTTAATTCTTTTTTCTCCATTTCCCCTTAATCTTTTTTTATCTCCTTTGTGCCCTTTGTGTCTTTGTGGTGAAATCATGTTTTTGTTCATTCTTCCAGAGCAACTATGAATATCTGATTATAAACCTTTTCAGGCGATGGCACACGGCGGATATAAGCTATTTTTTTGCCGTCAGGCGAAAAAACACATGCCTCGGGCCGCGGCGCTGCTGTATCGTCGCTGCGAGGCGTAAGACGGAAGGTCTTGCCGGCGGCAACTTCGGTAATAGCCACGCTGTTATCCATTACATGGGCGATATATCTGCCATCCGGACTCCATGTAAATGCCGATGCAATGTTCCATAAATTGTGTGTAAGCTGCGCCGGTTGTCCGCCATTCGGCGGGATTGTCCATATCTGCACGATACCGTTGTCATCCTTCATTAGAAATGCGATACGTGAGCCGTCAGGCGAGCTTCGCAGCCAATGCCGTGGTCCCTGCAGACCCGGATATTTGCGGACGGCAGTGTAAGTAAGACGGCGCTGTGCGGTGCCTTTTGGCGGATATGGCATTCGTGTCTCGGTTCCTTCAAGATGACCGTCTCCATGCAGAGTTACATCTTCGGGTAAATCAACGATAAACACCTCCGATATTGTTTCCCCTTTTTCCGTAACGACATGCCCCTGAAATGCAAGAGACCTTTTCTGCCATGTGACGTTAGTCCTTAGATAGCCCTTTGTGCCTACCCACCCTTCTTCAAAAGCCTTTTTTATCTCATCGGAGCCGGGCTTCGGATTTGCAACAGTTCGAGTAACAAGCACAGAAAAGTATTCTCCATCATGATTGCGCGGATGAGACTTTTTCACTTTAACGCCATCGGACGGCGCGCTTACGCCTACATTGCGAAGATTGATTTCATGCTCGGAAGTCTCCTCTTTAAACTGAGACAGGATATGGTCTTCATAAGTAAAGCTGACCCACTCTCCATTAGCATCCCATATATGGACATGAGAGCCTCCTCGTAGGGCGCCGGATGTAAATGGTGGAAGCATATCTCGTGCATCAAGATTGATTGCTATATCGGGACGAGATACATCAACAATAACACCCTGACGGTGGATGGCATTATATTGCCAGTCGGGTGTAGGATTTTCTGGCCCAAGAATGAAGACAACCTTATTTTCATGTGGATGAAAGGTAGCCACACCGCAGTTTGCGCCATTAATTGAGTGATAAAGCTCCTTAACCCCGCCTGTATGAATATTGACCATCTCAATAGTTGAGCCGTCAAATATATCTCCAGCAGGGTCAGAGCGGGTGTCATATACAATCCAGTTGCTGTCAGGCGACCAGACGCCGGTATTTGTAAGGATATGTCCTTTATTTTGTATTGTTATTTGTTTCTCGTAAGCAATAATTTCCATTTTCTTCTGTGGCTCGCCCTTTGCTGGACTACTAAAAATAAATATCGTTGTCAGTAAAAAAGACAGGAAATTATTTTTCATTGATGGAGTATAGATTTAAGAAAAATCGCAGTCAAAATTAATCTCAGGGATTAATTCAAAATGGCTAAAAGGGTTAAAGATGGTTTTTGTAGAAAGTATTGGGTTGGTTAAGTCTTCCATTACAGCCTGAATAGTCAGTAAATCTAAACCAAATTGCCATTTCCTCTCTTGCTTGCATGAAGAACCGTAATGCCTATAACCTCGCCTTTTTCATATCTGATAATAATATCGTCGTCAGTAAGCTCACTATCATCGGCATGACTTGGCTTTTTAAAATTCAAATATAAAACATCTGCCTCCTCATCATAACTTGACCATATCCTTTTAAAAGGTATATGCAATAATTGCGGAGTGAGATTTAAGACTTCTTTGATATTTATAGAGGCCATAACTTATTTCTCCTTTCTATCTGCCTAATCCTTTTTGTCAAAAACGCAGTAATAATAAAACCATCCTCTTTACTTACTTCTTTATATACAACAACCATAAATTTACCTGTTTCAAGTTCTTTGACTGCAATCAACTCGCCTAATTTACCCTCATAAACAGCCTGCGGTTCATTGACTGTTTCAAATACCTCAAAATAATAACCAGCCAATTCTGAATGTTCTTCTGTAATATGTATCCATCTTTCGTCAGGCAATCTAATTGGAACACCATTCTTTGATTGGACTGTCTCCATCTTTATTTTTTAAACAGATAGGGGTATTAGGTGTTAGATTTAACCTATAACATAAGCATATTTATTGCAGCCTCATCGGCATGACGACGCACTTATAATTTTCATCGTTCGACGGCATGAAAAGGGTAGGGCTGGTGGAATCCTTTATATCTAAAAATATATCTTCGCTGTCAACTGCATTTGCCACTTCTATCAAGTACTTGGCATTAAGTCCAACGGATAATCCTTCATTATCATATTTTACATCTATTGATTCCTTTGCCTCGCCTATTCCGACAGTATCCGATATTAATTCCATGCCGTTCTTTTCTATTTTAAATTTCACCATTTTCGATTTCTCGTCGGATAGAAGAGATACCCGCCTTAGCGCATGAATAAACAGTTCTTTATTTATAATTATTCTTTTATCGTTATTTTGGGGTATAACCGCCTCATAATTCGGAAACTGCCCGTCAATAACCCTTGATACGAGGATAAAATCGCCTTTTTTAAATACTACATGATTTTCATACATGCTGAACAAAACCGCGTCATCCCCCTCTTCCACGAGTTTTAAGAGCTCTGCCGTAGTTTTCTGCGGCATAATCACGCTTATCTTTTTTTCGGCTGCCTTTTGCTTTTTGACTTCGGAGTCGGGGCTTTTTATATACGACAGGCGGTGTCCGTCGGTAGAGACCATCTTCACAACCTCGCCCTCCACTTCCAGCAAAGTTCCGTTCAATGTATATCTTGTCTCATCGGCAGATATAGAGAATATAGTCTTCTTAATCATCTCCCTTAATTTGGCGGGTTTGAATTTTACCAGGTAATCTTCGCCGTAAGACGGAAAGGCAGGAAATTCGTCAACAGGAAGCCCCGAAAGACGGGTCTTATAGTTGCCGCACGAGAGGTTTATCCATAATTCTTGAACAGGCGGCTCCTGACCTTCTGCCGGCGGCTGCTGGCTCCCGGCCATTGACTGGATGATATGAATATCCTTTTCGGGCAATTCCCTTACTATATCGAATAATTTTTTTGCATTTATTGTGAATTTCCCTTTGCTTTTTACTTCTGCGGAATAAAATCCTTTTATCCCTACCTTCAAATCCGTTGCGTATATCCATATTCCGGATTTTTCCGCTTCTATCAATATATTCGAAAGTATCGGTATCGCCCCCTTTGTATCCGCTACACCCTGCGCCCTTTGAAGTCCTTTGAAAAACTCGTTTTTTGTTATTGTAAACTCCATTTTATTCCTCCTCTTTTATGATAACACTGCAAAAAACCTTTTTTCGAACGACTTTTTATTTTTTCTTTTGTTCCTTTAAATTTAATAAGGGCAAAAGAAAAAATAACGGAAATGAGAAAAGAGTGTTTTTGCAGGACACTCTTTTATGTATTCGATGCGACCATAGAATTTTTAAGCTCCAAAATAAAGGATTCGCTCAAAATATCGGTAACGCTCTCGCCGTTTACCGGTATCATAAACCCCTCTGGAAATATAAATACCGCAGTATCGATTTTTATATAATTTGAGAGTTTTAACAGGCGGTTATTATCCAATGCAATACATCCCTTGGTAACAGGCTCGCGGTTTTCGTCTCCTATGCCGTGAATCCATATACCTGCGCCTGTTTTGCCCTGTTTTTTATCTATATCGTTGGGATAATTCAATACAAATGCCATTGGTCCATACATAGGCAAAAGCTCGTCATCTTTCTTAACATAGATAATCTTATAAGAGCCTTCCGGCGTTTTCATATCTCCAGATTTCTCTTTATCTCCGCCGTTTTTACCGAGGAGGACATTGAACCTTTCTACAATCCTGAAATCCCTGCCGTTGCGGGACAAGACAAATAGTTCTTTTCTTACCTTGTCAACCGCTATTACAAAAGCCTCTCTCTTTTCGAATTCTTTTACAATCGACGGAGGGGGAATTCTTTGAATATCCAGCGGCGGAGGCGCAGATAGATTTGCCTCGACCACAGGGACTCCCTGCCGGCTATAACCGATGACATCCACTTTCGTATTATAAACGACAATATAGGATATAAGCATCAACGAGATAACGAGAAAGAATGAGGTAATTGCAATGGGGCGCTGGTATCTGGCTTCGAGCTGGAACGCCCTGTTTATAGCAATATTCTGCCTGTAAACCCATAGGCGATATTCTGCAGTCTTGAGCTTAAGCAGGATAAATCTTTTAATTTCGTAGAGCATAGGCATCGCCGTTTTGTTTTTTAAGAGGTAAAGTCGGGTAAATATTATCATACCCTGTTTTTCATTGCAACAAATATTAAACTCTGATAAAATCTCTGAAAAATGTTCACAAAGAGTCTTTTCTATATTCTTTTTTTACTGCTCTCCTTTAAAAATACTTATGCCGAACCTGCCGGGGAGACTAAATCTATCGCAAACCCGTCGGGCGGCATGCCGGCAATTATCAGCGGCGGGGAATGGAAAAACATCGATAAGGGCATAGATTTTAAAGCAATTAAATTTAAAAGGGGGAGCGGCAGCGTAGTTTTAAAGCTCTTGAGAATTGACCCTCAATCGGTCGCTATAAAGGTTATATATAATAGAAACTCCGATGTAAAAAGCATTGCAGAAGCGGAAGGGGCGATTGCAGCTATAAACGGCAGTTTTTTCGATATAAATGGAGAGCCGCTCGGGCTATTGATAAGCAACGGCAAAACTATTAAAAGGAGGATAGCAACCCATCGGCTCTACTCGGGAATATTTTATGTAAAAGACGGCATCCCCCGCATAGCCAACAGGGATGATTTTTCGGCTGACGGCGTTATTCAGGCATTGCAGTCGGGACCTATATTAATAGCAGGCGGCAAGGATACCGAAGCATTAAAGGATACCTCATCCGTTCATTACCGCTCCGGGATAGCTATAGACGGCTCGAACAGGGTTATCGTATATGCCACGGATACAAATTATCAGGGACTCAGCTTTTATGAGATTAGACAGATAATGAGGCTGCCGGATATAAACTGCATTTATGCGTTAAATTTGGACGGGGGAGGGTCAACGCAGATGTTTATATCAACCCCGTCATTTTCGGATTATACTGCGGGCAAATCGAATATACCCGTCGCTTTATGTTTTTACAGGAGGTGATTATATGGAAATGGAGCAGATTCTTCCTCTTATTGATAAAATAGATTTCTTTTCCGATTTTACGCAGGAAGAGAAAAAAATAATAGCAGGGCTTAAAAACAGCATACAGAGATTCCATCCCAATGAACGGATAATAAAACAGGGGGAGGCGGATTTCTCGGTATACATACTTCTTAAAGGGAGCGTAAGCATAACAAAAAACGAGCATCCGAATCTTGTCTTGAATAAATTAAAAGCAGGAGCGGTTTTCGGAGAGATGTCCCTGCTTGCCAAAAGGATGCGCTCCACAAATGTAATCTCGGACGGGGAGGTAATCGCTTTAAAAATAGACGGCGAATACTTCGACAAAATCGCCCTTCCCATGCAGTCTAAATTCAAGGATAAATTTCTCGATATTTTAATAAAAAGACTCGACGATATGAATGAATCCATATTGAAGATAGTGAGGTGATTAGACGATACTGAAAAAAAGGTCATTTTTCAGTATGAACCAATTAAAGTTCTTTCAACCTCGTCAATCTCAAAATCCTCAAACACTGTCTGCGCGTGTCTTTTCAAAATTCTCAGCATCTCAAGCGCCACCTCTCTTATCTCCCACTGGGCGCTTTTGCCGCACCTCTCTCTTAAAATATGCCTCCACTCCCTGAAATTTGCGGATATTACGATTTCGCTCTCGACTGCATTAGGAAGGACAAACCTTGCATCTTCCTTCTTTATGCCGAGCGACTGAAGCTTAACATAAGCGTCTTTGGCGCCCTTTATAAAATCATCGAATATTCTCTTTGCCTCTTCATTCCTTTCGATAGACGGCGGGGTTATGATGCTGAATCCCTTCTCATCCACATATCTTTGGGACTGCTGGGAAAAGGCGCAGAGGCGGTGCCTGACAATCTGATGGGTGAACGCCCTCGAACCGCCTGTAATCCTGAAGGTGGCATAGGCATGCTCGAGCACGGACTCATGCCCGCTCTTAATAAGCATCCTGACAAACCTCTTATGGCTCTCCTCGTTGACCTTATCGAATGAGAGATAGCATGTCCTCCCTGCCTTCTCTATCAATTTTTCCGCATCGGGTGTTATTGCCAAAAGTTCAACTTTCATCTTTTCACCATTAAAAGTGTTATCTTACGGCAGCCGTATCGAAGATTATATTATCCCATTTCTTTGTTTTTTTCAACATGCCTTGCGGATGAAGCAATTGACACCGTTTATTAAAGATTATATTATGAAAATTATCCTAAAAAATGCGTGAAAGACCTTATGTCCCTTCCGCTTGCCGTTCAAACAGCCGTCCATGGCTGTTTGAACTGTGGAAATTTTCACTTTTTACCATCCATGGAAAAGTGAAAATGCGGTGTAAGGAAAAGTTTTATAATCCACCGGT
>CAYMMR010000162.1:0-6796 GCA_964391545.1 uncultured Nitrospinota bacterium
CAGAGAAAGACAAAAAACAAAGACACTGAAAGACACAGATAAATTATGATTGGCACAGAAAAAATCATAACTATTGATACCTGTAATATTAATGTCCTATATCTGTGTATTTTTGTCATTCCGCACTCGATGCGGAATCCAGTATTTTACATAAGTATCTGGATTCCCGTTTTCACGGGAATGACGGATATGGGACATTTGTTATGCAGTTTTCAATAATCAGTGTCCATCTGTGTCAAAAAATTTAGTTTTTTCTCTGTGTCCTGATTAATTTTTTAGGGAGGATTATTATGGCTAAATGGAAATGTGGCGCATGCGGTTATATCCACGATGGCGACAGCGCGCCGGATAAATGTCCTAAGTGCGATGCGCCTAAGGAAAAGTTCGAGAAATTGGCGGATGATAAGGCTCAACTGATAGAGAGGTCGAGGCTGACCAACGGGCTCCATCAGAGGCTCTATACGCTTTTGGATGATGTTTCGGCAATATGCGATAAAGGTATCGCAGATAACTTAGACCCCGGATGCCTGAGCATATTCAAGAAAATGGGCGATTGCTCCCATAGGGTTAAGCAGATGATTAAGGCAGAGATACAGGGTCATATCGGCAAAGGCAAGTGGGGATGAGCAAAAAATGTTTTACGTGGTCGAGGGGTTAAGGATTCAGGTATAATTAATAATCAGAAGGGATGAAGAAAAAATGGCTACTCATGAGTTATTAGATAGGATTACTATTAATCCCGATGTAATAGTTGGCAAACCAACTATAAGGGGTTTAAGGATTACAGTAGAGCAGATTTTAAAGGCATTGGTGGATGGCATTACGGCTCAGGAATTGATTGAAGATTATCCTGAATTGGAACTAGATGATATTAAGGCTGTTTTACTCTACGCAACTGAATTGGTGAGTGAAGAACAAGTATTTAAAGTTGGTACAGGTGTTTGAAAGTGGAACATGGTAACTTAAAATTCTTAGTTGATGTCGGAGTGAGTAAAAAAGTAGAGAGATGGCTTCAAAACAATGGATATAATATAAAGAGTGTGAGAGATATAAACCCTCGGATGATTGACAAAGAGATATCGAAAATAGCGGTTTCTGAAGGTCGGATGGTCATCACGATGGATAAAGATTTTGGAGAGTTAGTTTATAATTCTGGATTGCCACATGCAGTGGTTCTATTGTTAAGACTCGAAGGCGCAAGGTCTGATGAAAAGGTAAAAATCGTAGAAAAGATTTTAGAAAGATATTCAGACAAACTAATATACAATTTTTGTGTTTTTAAAGATGGACAATTGAGAATTAGAAAATAACAAGGTTTTGGATCTACCCTACTACATTATATCTCCTCACCCTGAATTTAACTCCCAATTCTTTTTCTGAAATCCTGCGGCACTCGGCTTCGTCCGCTTCGGGCACATCTACGATTGTGGCTGTAACATCGGGTATATATTCCTTAGCCTCCTTTATAAATCCCTTTACTGCCTCGTAGGTGGATGGTGAGCCTGTCGAACCATTAAAGGCAGGGCGGCATATCTTGTCATATTTATCGCTGTTCTCTGCATCGAGGCTTACAGAAACAGAATCTACAAACCCCTTTAACTCAGGGAGTATATTCCTTTTATTTATTAAGTTTCCGTGCCCGTTTGTATTGAGCCTTATTTTTCCACCCGTTTCTTTAATTTTTTTTGATACCTCTTTAATTACATCGAGCCTTAAAGTCGGCTCTCCATATCCGCAGAATACGATTTCATCATATTTGTGCGGGTCTCCTATTTCCTTTAAAATATCTTCTGCCGAAGGCTCGTTTTCAAGCTTGAGATTGTATCCATGGACATAAGGGTCTGTAATCCTCGTGCAGAAGGAGCATTCATTTGTGCAGCGGTTTGTAATGTTTATATAAAGGGAGTTTCTTATCCTGTATGTAATCCTGCCTGTTCTATCAGGCGACCCGATTTTAAAGAGATTATAGACATTCAATCCGATTACCCTTTTTATATCTTCGATGCTCAACCCTTTTACATCCGCAATTTTTTCTATTACATATTTTATGTATGCAGGCTCGTTTCTCTCGCCTCTTACCTGCTGTGGCGCAAGGTATGGACAATCCGTCTCGGTTAAAAGCCTGTTTGCCGGGATGGATTTGACGACCCTCCTCAATTTATCGGCATTCGGATATGTAACAGGTCCTGCAAATGAGATATAGAAACCCATATCCATACACTGTTTTGCCATATCCTCATCGGCCGAAAAACAGTGCATAATGCCGCCTATTTCAGAAGCGCCCTCATCTTTCAGTATCCTGAGAGTATCTTCCTTTGCATCACGGCTGTGGACAATAATCGGCTTTTTAAATTCCTTTGCCACTCCGATTTGATTTATAAACTCTCTCTGCTGGACATCCCTCGGGGAATGATTCTTATAGTAATCAAGTCCTATCTCGCCTACTGCAATCACCTTTGAATCGGCAAGCAATGTTTTTATCTCTTTATAAGTATCGGTAGTTATCGCTCCTACATCATGCGGATGAATGCCCACGGAGGCATAGATGAAGTCATATTTGCGAGACAGTTCTACGGCAGCTTTACTCCCTTTCAGGTCGGAGCCTACATCAATGAGCAGGGATAGACCGGCATCTCTCGCCCTTTTTATAACATCTTCTCTATCCCCATCGAATCGAGCCATCTCGAGATGGGCATGGGTATCAATCATTTTATTGTCCTAATTCAATCGTCCAGCCGATATTGTATTTTGACAGGAGGGCGGTAACGAGGGTGAATGAGTTTGTTATGAGAAGCACTCCGAGTATTATAAGAAAGATTCCGCTTACCACAGATATGTGCCACATCCACTTATTGAGTTTTTTGAAATATGCCAGAGACGAGTTGACTGCAAAGGATGCGAGAAGCAAAGGCAGACCCAATCCTGCAGAATACATGGCAAGGAGCTCTATGCCTTTTATAACAGATTCCTTTGTGCTGGCAAGGAGCAGTATCGAGCCGAGTATCGGGCCCACACAAGGCGTCCATCCTGCTGCAAAGGCAATACCCACCAGAAATGTTCCGAGATAACCGGCAGGCTTATTCTGAATCTGCATCCTCCTTTCGGACATCAGGAATTTTAATTTCAGCACACCCATGAAATACAAACCCAGCACGATTATTATAACCCCGCCGATCTTTTGTATCATATCCTGATTGGAAAGAAAGAATCTTCCTATCGAGGTCGCCCCTGCGCCGAGCATTATAAAAATAAAAGAGAAGCCTGCGATAAAGATGAGGGAATTTTTAACCGTAAGCCGTCTTATTTCTTTTCTGTTCTCGGTCGAGGTAAGCTCATCATAAGTAAGACCGGTGATAAAGGTAATATAGAACGGAACAACCGGAAGAACGCAGGGGGAGACAAATGACAAAAGCCCTGCAAGAAACGCCATTATAAAAGATACATCCTGTGCAAATCCCATAAAATTATCCTCAGCGGAGAAATCTTAAATGTATTACCATACAGTGTAAATAATACCTGAATCTACAATTTCTTTATCCTTTGTAATAAATCTCACATCCTCTTTTAAAAGCTCCCTGTAAACCAATGCAGTACCGCATATAATACCGTCATGAATACTCAGTCCTTCTGGAAGAAATCTAAGAACATTTATATCCAACGGATAAATTATACATCTTTCGTCTTGCTCGATAGTTTGAAGAATAATCTCAAACGATGGTGTTATTTTTCTTCGATTAGAAAGATAGAATATCTCAGCAAGAACAATGGTTGGAATAATAAGGTTTGAATTTTCAGAATTAAGGATATTTAGAGCCTCTTTACCAAGTTCATTGCTCTCTTCAAAAAACCAGACAATGGCATGTGTATCAACAACATACACCATTATAGTTCCTTAATTTTAACTTCTACCTCTTTAATTTCTTCTATTGTGAAATGAGCTTTTCCCTGCCATATACCTTTTAAAGAGGCAAATGTCTTTTTCTTTTTTTGGGTTTTTGGAGCTTTTTCAATCAAAGTCTTCATAGCTTTTAATTCCTCTTCAATACCTCTTATCTGTGCATTTATATTTCTAATCTTTACAGGCATACAGCGACTCCATCATTTAATCGTTTTGAGTTTATTTTAACATAAATATAAATTTGGGGATATAAAAATCTCGTTTCATTCATCTCAATTCCCGCAGCTTCCGGTAAATTTTCTTCCTCCGTTTTGATAAGAGATTGGTAAATTCATTCATCTGATGAAGCCATTCCAGTTTTTTACGTGGCGGAATTCTCATAAAGATAAATCAAAGATTATCGAGAAGTTAAAACAGATAAGTTAATGGTTAAATAATAATGCCAAAATGTTTAAAAAGAAGATGTCTTTATCCTTCTCAAAATATCAAAACATATTTTTATATCTTCTCCCTTCATCTCCTTCAGGAGCTTCTCAAATGCTTTTCTGATAACCAATTCCTCATCTTCGCCCTTCCAGCAGATAAAAAGCCTGAAACTAAATCTGTCACAAAACAAAAAGCAAAGAAAGGGGGTAAGAAATAATGCGTTTAATTGTGTTTTTATTTATATTTTTATTTGCGATGCCTTTTCAGGCTATCGCAGAAACTGTAACGGTTAAAGGTGTGGGTGAAACAAAGGAGGCAGCAGGTAAGAGGGCGTTAAGGGATGCAGTTGAGCAGGTTGTTGGTGCATATATCAAATCAAGTACAAAGGTTTCAATGGGAGTGCTGGATTATGACAAAATAGTTTCCTCTACCGATGGACTTATAGAGTCTTATTCAGAGATTGATTCACAACAGCGAGGTGATGAATGGGAGGTTATTCTAAAGGTGTCAGTTAATCCCAAAGCCATTAACGGAGAGAATATCAAAAATTATATAACAGACAGAAAAAAAATGAGGGTATTTACAAAGGATAATTTTGGTAATCGCTCTGTTCTGGTTATGTATTCCTCATCAGGCTGTGAAAGCGAGATTCCAATTTCAAAGGACTCAACGAGTGCGAGTGCTTTAATTCATACTATTGAGGGGCATCTGGTCGATAAATCATTTGATGTGATTTTGGAATCCCGCTATGATCATCGTTTGCACGGTATTTTGTTGGTAAGTCAGTGTATTAACTGCTATCAAGTATCTACATGGCTGGGGCAACATTCTACAACTGTGGAGCGTTGGGTAAAGAAGTTTGAAAAGCATGGTTTTGCAGGTCTTCAGGATGGTTCTCGGCCTGGTCGCCCAAGGCGACTGACTGAAACCCAGAGGGAAAAGCCGAACCGTGATTTGCGCGCTGACCCTCGCAATATAGGCTATGAACAAAATCTTTGGGATGGCAAGCTTCTGCAGTATCACTTGAATCATTTTTATAAAGTTAAACTGGGTGTCAGGCAATGCCAGAGACTGTTTGGTAAGATGGGTTTCCGTCTTCGTAAGCCACGCCCTGTAATTGCTCATGCCGATCATGCGGTACAGAGGTCTTTTAAAAAAACTGCAAAGGATGGCAAAAAACGATAAATTTGAGATATGGAGTTTGGATGAGGCACATTTCCAGCAACATGGCACACGGTGCACCATGTGGGTTGCCCCAGAAAATAAAGACCCAATCCAACTCCTCGCACCAACAAGGAAATCTGTTAGCCAGTTCGGAGCGGTAAATCTCATGGTTGGGTCATCGATAACACAAGTAGCTGAAAAATTTAATGCTCTCACATTTGAATCCTTTCTCAAAAAGCTCTTAAGCCATAGAGCCAAGGGGAAACGAACGATGTCGATTCTCGATAATGCCAGATATCATCACGCGAAGCTGCTTAAGCCGTTCCTGCATAAGCATCGCAGAATATTGAAACTTGTATTTTTACCACCCTACAGTCCCAATCTGAATCCTATCGAAAGGGTGTGGAAGTTAACTCGGAGACTATGCACTCATAATCGATACTTCGCAAACTTTGAGCAACTTATAACAGTCCTATCAAGACAGATGATTGTATGGGCTACCCCCAATGAAACATTACGCAGGTTATGCTGTATTATTTAGGACGCTATGTATATTAAGCATTCGTCCTCCGAATATGCAATTCAATCAATCGGAAAATATGGGGTTAAAGGAGCAAAGTTAGCTGTTCGCCGTATTTTTAGGTGCCGGCATCCTTACGGCGGATTTGACCCTGTAGAATAATAAGATTTACTTGCTTATGGCAAGTTCTAATCTTCTCATGCAAAGGGAGAAGGAAAACTCTATAGCCCGATTTGCTAATCCTGATTCTTCCGATTCTATCCCCGATTACGAGGTGGATTTAAGCCATCCCTTTTACTGGGCGCCGTTTATGTATTATGGAAGCTGAACCATCCATTTTTTGTGGCGTCTTTCTGCTGTTATGGGCTTGATTTTGGGTTTAAAACAGAGTCAGGAAGAAAAATTTGACATGAAAAAGTTTGACAATGCCTTAATGATAGGAGTATTGTTTAGTTATGAAAACTTATACTTATCGTATTATTATAGAGCCGGATGAAAACAAGACATATCATGCGTATGTTCCCGCACTTCCGGGTTGTCATACATGGGGTGAATCCATCGAGACAGCGCGCAAGAATATTAGAGATGCAATCGATGCTTACATAAGAAGTTTGATAGCCGATGGCGAAAGAATTCCGGAAGACAAAGGTATCGAGGTGGTAGAGATGGTTTCTTTGCCAATATTCAGGAAAAAGAAATCTCTTTCTTATGCCTAAACTTCCCGTAATTAAAGTGGACTTCCCCCAAAAAAGTGGACACCGAGATAAGCATGAGTAGAATATAACAAA
>CAYMMR010000163.1:0-6783 GCA_964391545.1 uncultured Nitrospinota bacterium
GAGATCATGCCTAGTCTCGTGGGCTCGGAGATGTGTATAAGAGACAGATAAGGGAGAGGTCAACAGTTTTCTTTCAAAGATAACCGTTCTTTGCACAGGCGGAGCCGGCAAGGTATATCTCTATACTTCCAACCCCGATATTTCTACGGGTGACGGGATTGCAATGGCATACAGGGCAGGGGCAAGGATTGCCAATATGGAGTTTATTCAATTTCATCCGACCTGTCTCTATCATCCGGATGCAAAATCCTTTCTTATTACCGAAGCAATAAGAGGAGAGGGGGGGCTGTTGAGATTGAAGAACGGCAGCGCCTTTATGGAGAAATATCATCCCATGGGCTGTCTTGCGCCGAGGGATATAGTGGCGAGGGCTATAGATTATGAGATGAAAAAGAGCGGCGATGACTGTGTTTATCTCGATGTTACCCATCTCGAAGGCTATCGTGTAAGGGAGAGGTTTCCAACAATATATAAGAAATGCCTCTCCTTTGGAATAGATATTACGAAAAGTTATATCCCCGTAGTTCCTGCCGCACATTACACATGCGGAGGTGTCGTAACCGACTTTTACGGGATGACAAGCATGAGAGGGCTTTATGCCGCCGGGGAAGCTGCATGCACAGGCATTCATGGGGCAAACAGGCTGGCAAGCAATTCGCTCCTCGAGGCGCTGGTATTTGCCCATAAGGCATCGGAAATGACTGTTCGAGAATTGAAGGATATAAGTTTTATAGATATGCAGGTGCCCCCATGGGATATAGGAAGCGCAGTTGACAGCGACGAATCGGTCGTCGTCTCGAACAACTGGGATGAGATAAGAAGGACAATGTGGAATTATGTCGGCATTGTCAGGTCCAATAAAAGGCTCAACCGCGCAAAGAGAAGAATAGACATACTGCTGGATGAGATTAAGGAATACTACTGGAATTTCATAATCACCGGCGACCTTATCGAGTTGAGGAATATTGCCACGATTGCAGACCTTATTATACAATGCGCCATGATGAGAAAGGAGAGCAGGGGATTGCATTACAACATAGATTACCCCGGCCGCGACGATATTAATTGGAGAAAGGATACGGTTATTCAATATAAAAGATAGTTAAGTTGAGTAGTTAAGTGGTTAAGTAGTTGAGTGGTTTAACTACTTAACTTCTACACCACTTAACCACTTAACTTTTTTTCTGTATATGGTAAAATAAAATCCAATCTATGCTCTCTTTTTTAAAGAATAAGATTGTCCGGGAAGCTGCAGGCGTGTTTTTTATTGCCGCCGCGATATTTATATTTATCAGCCTCGTCTCCTATCACAGCAACGACCCGTCTTTCAATAAATATATCTCCGAAAAAATCCCGGTTAAAAATTATGCAGGCATTATCGGCGCATATTTTTCCGACTCCTTTGTCCAGTTTATGGGGAGCGGCTCGTTTTTTATCGTTATAGCATGTTTATTCATAGGATGGTCTCTTTTGTGGAACGAAAAATTAGGGCTTCCTGCCTCCTCGCTGGTTGGAGGCATATCCGGCACAGTCTTTTTATGCTCCTTTCTTTATCTCCTCTTTAAAACAGACCCGCTTTTCGGCAGGGTAGCAAGGTCCGGCGGCGCAGTGGGATATTTTGTCGCGGAGCAGATGATATGGCTTTTTAACAGGGGCGGCGCTTATATCGTCGTTTTTACGCTCCTTATCTTCTCGATCATCTTGACAACCCGCATATCTATAGGAGATACACTGATAATGGTAAACGGATTAATCGGGCATCTTACCAAATGGGCAATGTCTTTAGTAAAGTTTGAGCCTGTAAAGAAAAGAGAGAAGAAGGCAAAGCAGCCGGTTCATCGTGAACCTGAAGAAGCGGTTAAAAAGCCCGAAGATACCGCGCCTCCCAAAATAGTATCGCCAGAAACAATAGAGGAAGATGAGGAGCTTGAAAGAGAGGAGGCATTTGAATCGCAGGGTAAATTTACAGGGGAATATAAACTTCCAAATCTTGCCCTGCTCGATACACCCCAGCCTGTGGATAATAAAATGGCAGAAGACGAGATGATAGCCAACTCTGCAGTTCTTGAAAATAAACTCAGGGATTTCGGAATAGAAGGCAAGGTTTTGCAGGTGCTGCCGGGTCCCGTTATAACCATGTATGAATTCGAGCCTGCATCCGGGGTTAAGGTGAGCAGGATAATGGGGCTTGCAGATGACCTTGCGCTTGCCATGAAGGCTATAAGCGTCAGAATACTTGCTCCCGTTCCTGGAAAATCTGTCGTCGGCATAGAGATACCTAATATCCACAGGGATGCCGTAAGTCTAAGGGAGATACTGAGTTCCGATGAATTTAAAAAGGCAAAATCGAAGGTGTCATTGGGATTGGGAAAAGACATATCGGGCAAGCCCGTGGTAACAGACCTCGCCCAGATACCTCATCTCCTTGTCGCAGGCGCAACAGGCTCTGGAAAAAGCGTCGGCATCAACAGCATGGTATGCAGCATAATATTCAATGCCACACCGGATGAGGTTAAGATGATAATGATAGACCCTAAGATGATAGAGCTGTCCGTCTATGATGGAATACCTCATCTTATAGCGCCTGTAGTAACGAATCCTAAGAAGGCTGCAAATGCCCTTCGATGGGTTGTCGAGGAGATGGAGAGGAGATACAATTTCCTCGCAGAAAAGGGCGTAAGAAATATCGTTGGATACAATAAGATAATCGAAGATGCGGAAGATAAGGGGCAAGGTAAAAAACAAAAAAATGCAGAAAATACGGAATCTGAAGCGCTAATAGAAGAAAAAAGAGAAGAAAAATTACCGTATATAGTCGTTATAATAGATGAACTGGCGGATTTGATGATGGTATCTTCAAAGGATGTAGAGGACTCTCTGACCCGTCTTGCCCAGATGGCGAGGGCAGCTGGGATACATCTGATTGTAGCGACACAGAGGCCGTCTGTGGATGTCCTTACAGGAATAATAAAGGCGAATTTCCCTTCCCGCATATCCTATCAGGTAACATCGAGAATCGATTCCAGAACCATACTCGATACAATCGGCGCAGAAAGGCTTCTTGGAAAAGGGGATATGCTGTTCCTGCCGCCCGGGACATCGAAATTGCAAAGGATTCACGGCGCCTATGTATCGGAAGGCGAGATAAAAAGGGTGGTGAATTTTCTAAAGAAGCAGCAGAAACCTATATACGATGAGATGATATTAAAGCCAAAGGTAGAAGATACCGCAGAGGGGGAGGGGGAAGATTTCGATGAGTTTTATGACCAGGCAGTTGCGCTTGTTGCAAAGACCCGCCAGGCATCCATATCGATGGTTCAGAGGAGGCTGCGTATAGGCTATAACCGTGCAGCCCGCCTGATTGAACTGATGGAAAAGCAGGGACTTGTAGGTCCCGCAGACGGCGCAAAACCGAGAGAGGTATATGTCAGGGATGTGGACGATACTGGAAGTGTGAATGTTTAACTATATGATACTGAAAAAAACTACAAATTCCCTTAATGCGTTTTTGGGTATCTGATTAACTTATTAAGAAATAATTTGACAATTTTCTATAAAGGTCATACATTTTTTAATGATTATATAACTATATTTTTGGAGGTTAAACTTATGGCTACTGTAAAAACCTTATCCAAAGGGCAGGTTGTCATACCTGCCGATATAAGAAAGAAGTATCACATAGAACAGGGTTCAGAACTTCAGATATTGGAATATGAAGGTATCATTTATCTTATTCCCGCTGTTGAAGACCCTGTGAAGGCAGCCTGTGGTATTTTACCATCCAAACCCTCACTTTCGGAGAGGCTTCTTAAAGAACGCAATTTTGCCAATACCCAATGACCTGATATTTCAAGCAGCAGAATATAAAGCTCAATACAGCATTTCTTATGCCGACTGTTTTGTCCTTGTCTCTGCCATAGAGTATAAGGCTATTGTAGTAACCGGCGATCCTGAGTTTAAAAAAGTTGAGCAGTTGGTTGAAATATTCTGGATATAGAACTGCATAAGCCACTTCTTCAATACACATTTTTTAAAGTATATCATCACAACTATTTAATATCTTACTGAGGCGTAAAAGATACTGATAGAGATACGCCTGCTGTTGTTAATATAGAGTGTCTATTGCTTACAATAATGTAATACTCCCCTTTTGATAGTGAAACAGAAAAATTAGTAGAGGTTACTCTTTCTTTTTCTGCATATATCCGGAAATTTTCACCTGCATTAAATGCCTTTAAATTTGCCTTATCAACAACATAAAGAAAAACATCGGAATTTGCATTCAAACTTATATTTAAAGTTCCTACCCCGGCGTAATGGTTCTGGATAAGCTGTTTTTGATTTGTGTCCCACAAGCATGATGGCTTGATCGGTCTGAACGCCAATTGTTTTGTCTGCTTTGTTTGAATACAAACGGCGAAACCGCAGATTGTCCTTTGCTCTGATTACGAAGAAAGCCGATGTTAAATGTATATGATAGGGTCTCCGAAAATCGAGATAAGCCCTGTCCAAAGTATAAATTGAATTTGCTTCTATGGGCATGTCGTCCATTATAATTACATCGGGGGTCCTGCCATGAGTTATAACCACAAAAGTTGGGATTGGACCACGAAGATTTAAAAGGGTATGCATTTTGACAGCCGCTTTGGTTTTTCTGAATCTTGCCCAAGGGAATGTTGACAGGCAAATATCTATGGTAGTAGAATCGAAAGCATACACTACCTGCTTTATATCCAGACCGATGTCTTCGTCTTGGTATAATTTGCACGCTATTTTGATAAGAATATGACCAAAGTCCTGATAGATTCGGTAATCCCGCGTCTCGTTGGCATATGATAGGGTTGACCTTGAGATTTGACCACGAAAGCCTATGTGATAAAGCTTTTGCCGATGAGAGTTCAGGCATGTTTCTATATCCCTGAGACTCTCCCGGGATGTTATTGATACCTGTAATATTAATGTCCTATATCTGTGTATTTTTGTCATTCCGCACTTGATGCGGAATCCAGTATTTTACATAAGTATCTGGATTCCCGTTTTCACGGGAATGACAAACTATGGTAAAGCTATTTGTGGGACTATCCACTAATATCGGTGCATAAGCTGCCGGAATTGCGCATTCATCTGCCCCGGTATCAATTATGCCATGTGTTCTATAATTTCCGTTTGTATGCGGGTTGATTATCCTTATTGGTAAGATAGGACGGTAAATGTCGTTGCCACAGAAGGTAAAAGGGCAGTCTCTTATCGGAATAGATATATGTGAACTGCATCCTTTTCAGGAACATAAAATACTACCGGGTCTTTAGCCCCTGTTTTTTTTGCATCGTTAAATACTTTTACAGGGTCGTCGCCAAAGCTAATTACATCCTTATCCTCAAAGGTTTTCGTTGCCACATATTTGCCGCTATATTTTTCAATATTGTTTACTAAAACGCATGTCTCCATAGATTTCCTCCATATTGTATTTAATCCGGAATCGAAATATAAAATGTCGTCCCTTCTCCCTTCTTGCTCTCCACCTTTATTTTCCCGTGATGTTCCTCGACAATCTTCTTTGCTATTGCCAGCCCGAGTCCCGTTCCTTTCATTTTTCCGGAGGTTGCAAACGGCTCAAAAAGCCTGTCTTTAATCTCATCGGGAATGCCTTTGCCGGTATCGGAAATCGTGAATTCGACCATGCTGTTTTTCTTTGCGGATTTTATGGTAAATTTTCCGCCTTTCGGCATGGCATCTCCTGCATTTCCAGATAAATTGAGTATAACCCTCATCATCTTCTCGCTGTCCATTTTTATCGTTCCGTCATAGTCGAGTGTCTTTACGAACTCTATATTTCTGCCTTCAAAATCCCTCTCGATAAAAGGCGAGAGATAATCGATGAATTGTCTTATATTGCACTCTTTTATATTCATCTTTATCTTTTTGCCCTTGGAAAACTCCAGCAGTTCTTCGGTCATACGAACGAACCTGTCTATCTCGTTGTTGATAATTTCCGAGAAGCCCCGCTTCTTTTCTGCAGATATTCTCTCGTCTATCAAAAGATGGGTAAAGTTTTTGATGGCGCTTATCGGGGTTTTCAGGTCGTGGACTATGGAGCTTGCCATGCTGCCTATTGCCGACAGCTTTTCCGTCTTCAGGAGTTTCTCGAAGAGATTAGCCCTCTCGATTGCCTTTGCCGCCTGGCTGGCGATAATTGCAGCAAGCTTGAGGTCATCGTCATTAAAAAATGTATTTCTGCCTGTTTTGTTTATGAATTGCATAACCCCGACAATCTCATCTTTAAAAAAAATGGGGACACAGAGAATGTTTCTTGTGGGGTAATCTATCTCTGCCGATATCTTTGCATAAAACCTCTCGTCATGTAATACATCGTTCACATAGAGCGCCTTTTTGTTTAAGGCAGACCATCCGGCTATGCCAACGGACAAAGGAAACCTGATTTTCCCTATGTCCGCGCCCTTTGGACCGAGAGCAACCTTAAAATAAAACTCCCCATTATTTCTATCTATCAAAATAACCGAGCCCGACTCCACCTCCATTGTATTCATGCTGTCCTCTAATAGAGTATGCAGAATATCGTCAAGCTCGAAGAGGGAGCTTATCTTGATTTCCATACTGTGCAGCATCTCCAGTTCGTCCATCTTTTTTCTGAGGTTTTCCTGCAGGCGGGCGTTTTCTATCGCCACTGCCGCCTGTGACGAAAAGGCGGTCAGGATATCTTCGTCCTCTTTTTCAAAAGTTCCATCTTTTTTATTGATAACCTGTATAATGCCTATAGTCCTG
>CAYMMR010000164.1:0-6773 GCA_964391545.1 uncultured Nitrospinota bacterium
GACAGAGCGAAGGGTTCGGAATGACAGAGCGAAGGGTTCGGAATGACAGAGCGAAGGGGCTCGGAATGACATTTCTGTATTCATCTGTGTCCAAATTAAGTCTTTTGTTTTCTTCTCTGCGTTCTTTGCGTCTTTGCGGTTATAACCTCATTTTACCCGGTGGTGGCTTCAAGGTATTCGCTGTTTTTAGGAGAAGCATGTTCGCTCAAACCTTCCTCGAATTTAAGATTTAGAAGCCTGGAAACTATCTCCTTTACGCTTACAGAGGCTTTATCATAAGGGTCGCCGATAACAAAAGGTTTCAGGCATGCAACGGATTTTTTTACAACTTCGCTCTCGGCCACATATCCGAGGATTTCCACTTCTATACCGAGATTTTTTTTTACAAGCAGCTTTATATTCTCGCCTACATTTATATCTATCGCCTTCTTTACCCTGTTCACTATAAGCCCCGGGCGAAAGTTATTCACCGCATTATCCATCATATCCATATACGCAGCATTAAATTCGCCAAGCCTTCTTTTCAAATTTTCTAAGCCTCTAATTCCAAATATGTTATAAGGGTCTCTCGACGACTCTATCATATCCCTCATTTCTGCATTATCCTTAAATACATTTATGAGCCTCCTGTATAGAGACCCTTTAATATAGCTGTATGTGCTAAGAACCGAGGTTACTTCGGGAGTGGTTACAAGTATGCCGCTATCCGTAATATTGAAGAAATCTATGGTGTTGTAATTTACCCCTGGCGCAAGGTCTACGATAACATAATCCGCAGTCAGGGTTTTAATATTATTTATCAGCTTATGTTTTACCTGAAAGGGAATATTCGATATGCCGGGTATATCGCCTGCGCCGCTTATAAATTTCAAATTTTTTATGCTTGTATCTATAAGAACGGCTTTAAGAGGAAAACCGTTAAAGATAAAATCTTTGAGTCCGAGAGGCGGAGATTTTATGCCAAGAATGGCGTGGAGATTTGCGGCGCCAAGGTCGGCATCCACAATAACCACCCTATCGCCCTGCGTGGCAAGCTCGATTGCTATATTTGCGGCTATTACACTCTTGCCAACCCCTCCCTTTCCGCCGCCTATAGCGAGTATCTCCGTATGAAAATCATTATCGCTAATATTGTATTTGAACATAAAATAGAAAGGTAAAGAGGTGAAAAGGTTAAGAGGCTAAGAGATTCAAAACCTTTTCACCTTTTGTCCTTTTAACCTTTTAACCTTATTATTTAATCTATCAGCAAAAGCTTCTCCCATTCCTTAATCTGGTCATCGGGAGGTTTCCGTTCTTTTTCGGATTTCGGTTCCTCTAAGACAATACCGGAACTGAAATTATCTTCCTTTAGCTCAACCCCGTTTATAATATCTCCTTCAATCTCCTCCCTAATATCCTCTTCTTTTACGCCTCCTGCACCTGTTATACTATCCTCCGAAGGAACGGATAAATCGGTAATAACAGACCCAACCGTTATATCTAAGTCCTTTACGGCAGATGAAGGAGCATCGTCTTCGGCGGGAATGGCAAAGTCTTTAAAGGCATCGCCTTTTTCCAAATCCGAGAAATCTACAGCCTCTTCTTTAAAATGATGCGTGTCATCTTCGGTTATAAACCCCTTAAAACTTGAGTCTATGAGGGTTTCTTTAACATCTACATCGTGAGCTTGCCGAGCCGACCCGCCGTCTCCCAATCCTGCAGGAGCCGTCTGCAATTCGCTTGCTGCCGTCTCTACTGCACCCCCTGCTTCGCTTTCAATAACGGTTCCCTCGAGAACATCCTCCGGCTCCGTAATTTCCAATCCTTCGACAGTCTCGAGGGATGCTTCTTCCATCGGAATATCTAAAGGTAATATGGCGCTTTCTACCGGGGCTTCTTCAAAAGTCCGACCTTCCAATACCCCTTCTTCTTCCGGAGAAACAACCGGTTCCTCGATACCGGCGACTAAAACAGCCTCTGGAACAGCCTCTTCCAATAATTCTTCTGCGGCAGATCCGGACTCGAAATTCAAATCTATGGGAAAATCGAGGGGCTGAAGAGGTTCGCCGGCAGCAGAAGCAGGCATCTCCGGAGCAGGCTCAAACAGTTTTTCTGTTTCCGGGGAACTAACGGCCTCTTTTGTTTTCGATTTCTCCGATACTCCCCCCTCGCCAAAAAGGGCGCCTCCTGCAGTTAATTCTTCTGAGGCTTCTGTTTTTGCCTCTTCCGAAAAATCGATAGAAGGAGCAGATTCTGCTTCAAATGTCTTTGCTTCGGGAGCAGGTGAAATGTCCTCTTTTTTTCCGGTATCTCCTGTCCTCTTTTTCCTTATTAAATATACAGAAATAAGAGCGACAACAGCCATGAGGGATATAACGATTGCCGATATAAAGAGATTTATTTTGGAAAACCACCCTCCGCCTTCGATTCCTACGGGTGGAGAAGGGGGAAGCTCCGGCACTGGAGGCGTCTCGGGCTTTCCTTCTTCTACAAGCGCAGATGGAGGAGTCCCGGTTATCGCAGCTATCGGGACAGCCTTCTTTTCCTCTTTCTCTTCCGCTTTTTGAACTCCCACTTTCTCTCCCTCTTTATTAAAGAGGAGGCTGGGGGGAGTTGGGGGATTATAAAATATACCGACGAGCATAAAGGATACTGCCGCAAACATGGTCAGCATCTTGAAGGCTGCTGCAACACCGCTCTTCTCTTTTTGCCCCTTGCCCCTTGCCCCTTGCCCCTTCTTTGACTCTTTCTGCGGAATTAATTTTTTTATAAAACCGGGCAGCGGTATCCACGACTTTTTTTTAGGCTCTGCATGCTCGGCGCCGTAGGCATAATAAGATTCATAACGATAGTCATGGTAATCGAGGCTTACCTCAGGTTTAAGTCCGTTCAATACTACGCCAAGAACCTTTGCCTTTACATTGTCCATCTGAACCTTAGCCCTTTTAAGAGAGCCTCTTGCTATCTTCCCGACCTGATAAACTATTACCACTCCGTCAACTTTTGCGCCGAGTATCGCTGCATCGGTAGCGGGGAGAATCGGCGTGCAGTCTATAAGAATGACATCGTATCTTTCCTTCAACTGCGCAAGAAGGGCAGGTATTTTAGGGGAGGTTAAAAGTTCGGAGGGGTTAGGGGGAATTGTGCCGGATGTTATAATGCTGAGATTATCTATACCGGGCGTTGTCATAATATCTTCCATACCCATCTTTCCCATCATAATATCCGTTACAGTCCTCACGACATCGTCCAATTCATAGTTTCCAAGTATAACATCGGAAAGCCCCGGCTCCCTGTCGAGGCCGAATACCTTATTGACCATCGGCTTTCTCATATCGGCATCCACAAGAAGTATCTTGCTGCCTGTCTGTGCCATAACCATCGCAAGATTCATCGTTGTGCTGCTCTTTCCTTCTCCAGGAGACGAGGAGGTAAACATAATCAGCTTTGCCTCCTTCTCGAGGCATGAAAACTGTATGTTGGTTCGGAGCGCCCTGTAGCTTTCTGCCATCGTTGACTTTGGCGCAAAGTGGGTAACGAGACGGGCATTCCTTTCGAGGATTTCGTCTGCCTGCTCTATATGGCTCTTCTTTAATAAAATTTCCTTAATATCCTCGAGCCCTATATATGGAATTATCCCTACTACAGGCACGCCGAGATAATCCTCCACATCCTCTATTGTTCCGATGGATGTGTCCATGGTCTCCATGACAAAGGCAAAAACAAGCCCCAAAACCAATCCCAATATAGTTCCTACAAAGGTAATGGAAGCTGTCTGCGGCGGGTTAATCGCAGTATTGGGCTTTAGCGCCGGTTTTACGATGCTGACCTCTTCTATTTTTTCCGCTTCTTTTATCAATGCCTCTTGATGCTTTTGCTCGAGGAGCACATATACCTCGCCGTTAAGCTTTACATCCCGCTCTAACCGCGCCAATTCGAGCCCGCTCTCGGGCAGCGCCTTCAACTGCTCTTTGAATTTCTCGATTTCGATTTTAAGGGAATCGGAGCTCCTCTGGAGAGTATCTTTCTGGGCTATAAGCTGGCTGAGCATGTTCTTCGTAACATTCGATATTTGCTCGTTTACATCCATGACTTCGGGATGCTTGTCCGTATAGATTAAAAGAAGGGAATCCTTCTTGACATTCAAATCGAGGAGTTGGGTGTTCAATCTCTGGAATACAGGACCAACCCTCTCCGACACTACACCTTCCAATGTCCCTTTCGGTATTGCCTTTTGCTCTCTCAACTGCCTTGCCATAAGCTCCATTTCGGAGAGGCTTTTAGTCAATTCGACATACTGCGCCTCTGACCTTGTCAGTTGGTCAAGGATTATCCCCGACTGCCTGTCTATGGATACGAGCTTATTCTCCTCCCTGAACATCTTTACCTTTTCTTCGGCATCTTTTAATTTTTGACCCACGACATTAAGCTGGTCTGAAATAAATTTTCTGGCAGATATAGCCCTCTTATTCTTTTCATAAGTATTCTGCTCCCTGAATACCTCCGCTATGGTGTTCGCAGCCCTCTGGCAGAACTCGGGATCCTCCGATGTAACGGTAATATTTATGATATTGGTATTCCCCTCCTGCACGGTGGTAACCTGATCCTTAAGGTCGAGAACTATATCCAGATATTGATTATTCTGCCTTATCTCATCGGAGGGAAGGTCTTTATCGAGGATTTCGAGCCTCTTGGCAACTATCTCCATTATAGGATAGCTTCTGATTATAGTAGCCTGGGTCTCGAGGGTATCCCATTCGCTGTAGGTAAGGGACTCGAGATAAAGCCCTGCCATTGTGCTGCTCTTTTCTATCTTGACGCTGGAGGATGCCTTATAAAGAGGGACAGGCTTTTGCATTGTGGCAAAGACAAAGCTGAATACACCGAGCATGAGGGTGGTAAAAATCACTATCCCCTTTCTCTTGCGGAGGATCCTCGCATAATCCCTTATATCGAGCTCGTATTTTTTTGCCATAAAAACAGTGTTAAGTGTTAAGTGTTGAGTGTTAAGTATCAAATAAATACTATCACTTTATTGCTTAACACTTAACACTTAACACTCTCTATGGTGTAACCTGCGGAACCGATGTTGCCGTCGGGGTTTGTCCTGGCGGCGGACCTGTATCGAATCTAAGCCCCCCACCTGTAGTATAGGTATCTCTGTATAAGCCTGGATACAACAGACCCGAAAGTATGGGCGATAATTTATTAAAGAAATCCGACACATCGCTGATTTTCGATTTCGGCACGAAGATTACATCCCCGTCCTCGATTGCAACATTCTGGCTCATATCCATTTCCTTTAAAAACTTTTTAATATTCGATGCTATTACAATCCTCCTCTTCTCATCGCCCCTTAATATCTTCGTATCATCCTCTACTGCATGGATGGTGGTTCCGCCTGCCATCGAGATTGCCTCGATAACGCTGATGGTCTTTTTAAATCTAAAAAGACCCGGTGTTTTAACCTCTCCGAGAATAAAGACCTTCCTGTCAACCATCTTGCTCTCCAGATACTGCGGAAGGTCGGGAATAACAATTCTATCCCCCGACTCGACAACGACATTTTGGGAAGACACTCCTTGAAAAAGGGCGCTGTATAGATTAAGGGTATAAACCTTGCCTTTTCGGGTCAGCTCTACCTTCGTTATATCCGCCTGGTCGGAATGTCCGCCTGCTATAAGAAGGAGGTCGAGCATCGTCAATTTTCCAGTAATAGGGTATATACCTGGTCCCGATATGCCGGTTTGCAGCCTGTTAATCGCTCCAAAGAGAGAGACCTTTTTGCTGTTATAATCTTTAACAATTACATCTATCCTCGGCTTTTTTACATATTCCGATAATTTCTCTGTAATAAGGTTATCTATCTGTGTGGGAGTCAAACCTGCAACATGAACATTCTCCAAAAATGAAAATGAGATATTGCCGTCTGGCCGGACGAGAACAGGAATCATTTCAGGGGTCGTCCCCTTCCAGAATGTTATGGAAAGGACATCTAATGGACCGGCTACATACTCCGGAAAACCAAGAACTTCGCTGTATGCGCGATTTTCGGGATAACTCGGCACAGGCTCGGATGGAGGAATTTCTGCGGCCGGGGGCTGCAATTTAATCTCAACCTGCTCTTTTTCATCCTTAGATAAAGCGCCGCTCTTTTGTTCTGAAGCAGCCTTTTCGGTTTTAACATCTTTGCTTTTTTTTGACGGCGCCGTTACACAGCCGACAATTAGAATAAACCAGCCTATAAAAAATAGGACTGCTCCCTTTTTAACCAATAGAATTATTTTTTCATTCAACACAGCCTTATGCCCTCCTCTATTACATTTTTCATAAAAGGGGTAGGAATTGCCTTCAATCTGTTGAAATCGGAAAGCGTAAAAATCTTAAGAGATATTAACCTGCCGGTTTCGAGCAGTATATCAATAACTGCATCGTAGAGCCTGCCGATAATCTCCCTGTCTTTTTTATCGAGAACAATCAATATGTCATAATCCGAATCAGGACGCCAATCGTCGCGGCATCTCGAGCCGAATAAATACATATCCTTTATATCTTCCATTAAAGGCGAGAGCATGGACAAAAACCGCTCGACTACAGGGTCACGATATGATTTATTTTTATACATAATTATTCTTGCATTGAATTATAGCATAATATCGGCTGATTTTGACATTAAATTGAGGAACGATTTTTTAAATTTTTGGAACTACTGGAGCGTCCCTAAAGTTCATTTACTGTCATTCCGCACTCGATTCGGAATCCAGTCTTTGATTTTACTGGATTCCCGCTTA
>CAYMMR010000165.1:0-6765 GCA_964391545.1 uncultured Nitrospinota bacterium
CTAGTTCACGATGTTATGATATTTTTTAAGTTCACGATGTTATGATATAAACCCGCTAAAAACAGGACATTTCTACTTTGCCTTGACATTCAGTGTTTTTTCAGTGGTTTTATAAATTTCTTGTGTTAAACTTCTGCACCTATTTTGACTCCAATTATCTTGTAAAAGGATTGGCTCTTTACAGGTCACTGGTGCGGCATGCAATGCCGTTCCGGCTTTGGGTTCTCTGTTTTGATAATCCGACCTATGAAATGTTTAGGAAATTATCGCTTCCCCATGTTAATCCGATTTTATTATCTGATTTTGAATGCGGGGATGAACAACTGCTGAAGGCAAAGGGTAACCGCTCGATGATTGAGTATTACTTCACATGCACATCCTCTCTGCCTATCTATATTTTTAAAAACTATCCCGATGTGGATATTATTACTTATATCGATGCAGACCTGTTCTTTTTTTCAAAACCGTCTCCTATTTATGAAGAAATGGGCGGCAATTCGGTTCTTATTATCGGACACCGTTTTCCATCTTACCTCGGCCATCTGAAAATGTATGGCATTTATAATGTCGGTTTTCTTTCTTTCAGGAGGGATGATGCAGGACAGGCATGCCTGAACAGGTGGCGGGAACAGTGCCTTGAGTGGTGTTATGACCGTTTGGAAGATGGGCGATTTAGCGATCAGAAATATCTTGACGACTGGCCGGCTAATTTCAGCAGTGTTGCAGTGCTTCGGTATAAGGGGGCAGGTCTATCGCCATGGAATTTGGCAAATTATCATTTAGAGATGGATAATGGGCAGGTGGTGGTGGATAAAGAGCCGCTGATTTTTTTTCACTTCCATGACCTTAAGCAGGTAAGACAGTGGTTATACGACCCATGTCTTACACAGTACAGGGTTCATGTGAGCTCCTTTCTCAAGAGGTATATCTATGGTCCGTACATAAAGGAATTAAGAGAGGTTACCGGTTGGTTATCCAAGATTGGCAACAACGAATATCTAAAGACAGGCTCGATTAGAACTGGTGTAAATGGCAATGTTTTTTTCAGAATGGCAAAAAAAACCAAAGACCGGTTATCTATGGCTAAGAAGCTCTTACTTGGACGGTCTCTGATAGCTATTAATGGAAAGGTATTGTAATGTGGCGAGCGCTCCACTTGTATCAATAATTACGCCATCATATAACCATGGTGAATTTATTGAAGAAACTATAAAGAGCGTCTTGAGTCAGGACTATCCGCATATCGAGCATATAGTTGTTGACGGCGGCTCCGCCGATAACACGATTGAGATTCTCAAAAAGTATGAAGACAGGCTTAAATGGGTGTCTGAAAAAGATAAAGGGCAGTCCGATGCCATTAATAAGGGTTTCAGGATGGCAAGGGGCAAAATATTTGCATGGCTGAATTCCGACGATATATATTTGCCACGCGCCGTTAGTAAGGCTGTGGAATTTTTAGGAAATCGTCCCGATATAAAGATGATTTACGGGAATGCAAGATTCTGCGACGAAAGGGGGAAGATTATCGGAGAGTATCGTCCGCCTGAAGTTTTTGATTATAAAAGCCTTGCATTTTACAATTCCATATGCCAGCCTTCCACATTTTTCAGAAGGGATGCCTTTTTTGATGTAGGAGGAATAGATTTAAGCCTGCATCATCTTATGGACCATGATTTATGGATGAAGATGGCAAAAAGATTTAATGTTGCATATATCCCCGAATTTCTGTCAATATATAGATTGCATGAGGAGTCCAAGAGTGTCTCCGACCTTCACGGCCTTAAAAGAAATAGGGAAAGCATAAACATTAGAATGATACATTATGGATGGGCGCCTGCCAATCATGTCTATTCATATTGCTATTATCTTGTAAAAAATAAAATGCCGTTATACCTCGACAAATTTGAATTTATAATTATATCAATCACGCTTCTCGTTTCTTTGGTGGAGTATATGCGTCTCAATAAGGGCATACGGCTGGACGATATAAAGATGATAAACCCCCTTAATATCAAAAAGGTTTTTTTTAAGGGGTGGGAGCTAAAGGATATATTTAATGAATCTGACAGAACAGCTTAAAATTATAAAGAGGGGTGTTGTAGAGATTATAACGGAGGATGAGCTTGTGAAAAAGCTCGAAAGGTCAATCTCTGCCGGTATTCCTCTGAAAATCAAGGCAGGATTCGACCCTACTGCCCCGGATATTCATCTTGGGCATACTGTTTTAATCCAAAAGATGAAACAGTTTCAGGAACTCGGGCATGAGGTAATATTTTTAATCGGAGATTTTACCGGCATGATAGGCGACCCAACTGGAAGGTCTGAGACGAGAAAGCCGTTGACAAAGGAAGATGTGCTGAAAAACGCCGAGACATACAGGGAGCAGATATTTAAAATTTTAGATCCAAAGAAAACAAAGATATTGTTTAACAGCGAGTGGTTCGAGAGAATGTCTGCAATGGAGATTGTAAAACTCGGAGCAATGAAGACTGTGGCGAGGATGCTCGAAAGGGAGGACTTTAAAAAGAGATTTGCAAGTCAGCAGGAGATAACCATACTCGAATTTTATTATCCCTTATTTCAGGCTTATGACTCTGTTTATTTGAAAGCGGATATAGAACTGGGGGGGACTGACCAGCGCTTTAATCTGCTTATGGGAAGGCAGATGCAGAAGACTATGGGTATGGAGGAACAGGTTGTTATTATGATGCCGCTGCTCGAAGGCACGGATGGCGTCCAGAAGATGTCAAAGAGCTTGAACAATTATATAGGAATTTCCGAAACACCAAGGGATATATTCGGAAAAATAATGTCTGTCTCGGATGAGTTGATGATGCGGTATTACGAACTTTTGAGCGATGTTGGCATCGATGAGCTAAAAAGCTTAAAAGACGGAATTAAGAGCGGCTCCATACACCCCATGGATGTCAAAAAGAGACTTGCGCGGGAGATTGTGCAGAGATTCTATAATGAAGCCGATGCAATAGAGTCGCAGAGAGAGTTTGAAAGGGTTTTCAGCCAGAGGGAACTGCCGGAGGAGATGCCGCTCGTAAAATTAAAGTGGGAAGGCAGCGAGATGTGGCTTCCTCATATAATGACTTCAGCGGCTGTTGCGCCAAGCAATTCCGAGGCGAGGAGATTAATCAAGCAGGGGGCTGTTAGTGTCAATGGAGAAAAGGTAAATGATATAGAGAAAAAATTAAAAGGTGATAGAGAATATATAATTAAAGCAGGCAAGAAAAAATTTGTAAAGGTTGTTCCCGATAAATAACCTCGAGCGCTTTAATCGAATACACGACGGCTTGACGGCTTAATTTCAATGTATAAAAAATTATTGGCTGTATTTTTATTTTCGGTAATCATCAGGTGGGTGTCGTATGAATATTTTATTTCACCCCTTTTATTACCTTCGGATTCCGAAGAATATATAGCAATCGCAGAGAATATTTCGGCAGGAAAAGGATTCAGTATCGAAGGTAAAGAGCCGGTATTTCACAGGGCGCCTTTTCTGCCGTATTTTTTGAGCATGCTTTTTTCAATATCGAGAGAGCATTGGCTCTCGATTGCATCGGCAATTAATATACTTGTCAGTTCCGGTGTGAGTGCAGTTGTTTATCTTATATCGCTGAGGATTGCAGGTAATGGCGCTATTGCCACAACAGCCTCCCTGCTTTTTGCAATAAACCCTGTGAGCATATTCTGGAGCGGATTCATACTCACAGAGCCTTTTTTCCTCTTCTTTTTTACTCTATCCATACTTTATTTTTTAAGGGGAGTGGATGGACATAAGACATGGGATTTTGTTATTTGCGGAATCTTGACGGGGTTTGCCTCTCTGACCCGCCCTGTAATATTAGGCGTTATTCCTTTTATTGCATTATGGATTTTAATATTTAAAAAAGGCGCTAAAAGAGGATTTGGTGTGGCAATCGTAATTTTTATACTAACCATAATGCCGTGGCTTATACGAAATTATGCGGATTCCGGCAAAATTATTCCAATTACATCCGAAGGTCATAATAATTTAGTGCAGGGGCTTACCGAGGATATTGAAACATTTGAAGGAATGCCGTTGTTTACAGAAGATGAGGAGAACAGCATGCGGCATCTCGACGAGTGGGAATATAAAAAGGTCGAGAAAAAGAGATTGATTCGGCATATTTTAAATCATCCTTATTATATATTAAAGCTTATGATTAAAAAGACAATTATCTTCTGGTCCGTTACTCCGGAGATTGGGAATCCCGAATTAAGAGCAGACATTTTTATAAAGCTGCTTATGATGTTATGGGCAGCATATAGTATCGTCTTATATCTGCTCGCAATCCCTTCCATATTTTCTGCCGATAATAAAAGCAACATTATGCTGATTGTATTTATTATGATAAGCTTTACATTAATGCACATGTTTTTTCTTGTGGTGCCGGGAAAAAGGTTCAGGCTGCCTCTTGAGCCGTATCTTGTTATACTGTCGGCAATAGGTTTAGCTTCGCTGCTGAAAAATTGGAGGGATATATGTCAGTATCGGTCATAATACCTTGCTTTAACGAAAAGGATACTATCCTCGAGCTGCTCGAAAAAGTTAAGGCAGTTGACATAGACAAAGAAATCATTGTCATAGACGACAATTCCACGGATGGGACGAGGGAATTACTAAAGGGAATTTCAAATCCTGTCCGTGTTGTCTATCATCGGCAGAATAGAGGAAAGGGGGCTGCGATTCAGACTGGAATAGAGGAGGCAAGGGGCGATATAGTTATAATTCAGGATGCCGATCTGGAATACGACCCTAACGAATATCATCTCTTGATAAAACCTATTTTGGAGGGTAAGGCAGATGTCGTTTACGGCTCGAGATTTATGGGATACCAGCCGCACAGGGTTCTATTTTTCTGGCATTATGTAGGGAATAAGATGCTGACCCTTTTTTCCAATATGCTTACAAATCTAAACCTGACGGATATGGAGACATGTTACAAGGTTTTTAAAACCGAGATAATAAAACAGATACCACTGAAGGAAAAGCGGTTCGGCTTTGAGCCGGAGGTGACCATGAAGGTAGCCAAGAGAAAATGCAGGATATATGAGATAGGCATTTCTTACTATGGACGGGGCTATGCAGAAGGCAAAAAGATTGGCTGGAAGGACGGTTTCAGGGCAATCTGGTGTCTTATTAAATACAGGCTTATAGATTAAACTCGATGCAATAAACCATTTGGAAAATGTATTAGAGAGATTTTAAAAGATGGAAAAGGATATAGTTATAATCGTCCCCGCTTATAATGAAGAAAAAACCATAGGCAATGTAATAAAGGGGATACGGGATAATATTCAATCTACGGATATTGTAGTTATAAATGACGGCTCTACGGATATGACAGAGAACGTTGCCAGGAAAAGCGGAGCTTCTGTAATAAATCTCCCCTTTAATCTCGGCTATGGAGCAGCCCTTCAGACCGGTTTTAAATACGCATTACGGCACGGCTATAAATATGCGGTGCAGATAGACGGCGACGGACAGCATAATCCCTCCTTTTTGCCTTCCCTTATAGGCGAAATAAAAAATGGCGATGCCGATGTAATTATAGGTTCAAGATATGCCGGGGGAAGGGGTTATGATGCCCCTGTTTTAAGAAAGATTGGGATGAAGGTATTCGGCATTATTGCCTCTTTCATAACGGGGCAGAAGATTACCGACCCCACATCCGGTTTCAGGGCAATAAACGACAGGGTAATAAGATTCTATTCGACCGATATATATCCTGTAGATTATCCAGACGCAGATGTTATAATAATGCTTCATCAGGCAGGATTCAGGATAAAAGAGATGCCTGTGGATATGAATCCGAGCCTGACAGGCAAATCGATGCACAGCGGATTAATGCCTATCTATTATATATTTAAAATGATGCTCTCTATATTCGTTACTCTATTAAGAGAACCGATAAGGGATAAAACATAAAATTATGCCTTTAAGACAGCAGATATTCGCCATACTTATAAGCATAGGTATATTTGTCATAATCATAGAACTGGTCAGGAAACGAAGGCTCAGAGAAGAGTATTCGTGGCTCTGGCTTCTGACAGGTTTAATACTCTTTGTCCTTGCCGTATGGTATGACCTGTTACTGACAATTACCTACTTTATAGGCGCGGGACTTGCCACATCCACCCTCTTTTTCTTCGGACTCGTTTTTTTGATACTCATTAACCTTTACTACTCTATTAAAATATCCACTATGGCAAATCAGATGAAAGACCTTGCACAGGAAGTGGGGATACTGAAGTCAGAAATGAAAAAAAGTGTCAAAGAGTCAGAGAGTCAAAGTGTCAAAGAACTCTGATGCTCTGACACTCTGACACTTTGACACTTATCAGAGGATTCTGATACTGTGAAGAAGCAGATTTAAAACCCACCCTACAAATACCGCATAAGAGAATATAAAAGATACAATCATCATTGCCCGCTTTAAGCCCTGTTCTTTTATTATTACCAGAAAGTTTGCAAGGCAGGGGACAAATAGTATCATTACCGCCACGCCGACTGTTATCTGAATCAAATCGAGCTCGTTGTTCTCCTTAAGACGAAATAATCCCGCCGCCCCATAATCCCTCCTTAAAAATCCTACAATAAACGCCCATGTAGCCTTTTCAGGCAATCCGAGAAGCCCTGTTACAACCGGGCTTGTTATCCTTTCGATAATTTTTAATGCCCCGATTTTATCGAGGACAAAAAGACTGAATGTCCCTATGATAAATAAAGGC
>CAYMMR010000166.1:0-6727 GCA_964391545.1 uncultured Nitrospinota bacterium
GAACACAGATAACACGGATTTAGCGGATTTGCACAGATTTTTAAAGAATTTGAAAATTATTTGTTTTTTATCAGCGAAAATCCGTATCATCCGTGCCATCCGTGTTCTATTGGAAATTTTATAAATTATGAATAAAGAAACAATGACACAAATAAAAGGAATAGCGGCGTCGCCGGGGATAGCAATAGGAAGGGTTTATATCCTCGACAGGACCAAGCCCTGCATATTGCGTCACAGCATACAGGATTCTCATATCGAGGACGAGATACAGAGATTCAAGGAAGCCCTGTCTAAATCGAGGGCTCAGTTAAAAGAGATAAGGGAAAAGGCAAAAAAAGATATAGGCTCGAGCCATCTTTATATACTGGATGCCCACATAATGATGCTGAAGGATGCGACCCTGTCGGAAAACACAATAAATCTTATACGGGAACAGAAGGTGAATGCAGAGTGGGCGTTAAAAGAGTCAATGGAGAGTTTTTTAAAAAAATTCGAGCGTATAGGCGATGAATACATCAGCAGCAGGAAAAAAGATATAGAACAGGTAGTGCACAGGGTTTTGAGAAATATGATAGGGCATCATCTCGAAAGCCTTGCGGACCTGGAAGAACCCGTGATAATAGTAGCCCACGATTTAACCCCTTCGGATACCATTCAGATGAAAAGGGAGAAGGTTCTCGGTTTTGCCACCGATGCAGGCGGAAAGACATCTCATACCGGCATTATGGCTTCGGCTTTCGAGATTCCTGCCGTAGTAGGGCTGAAAAATATAACAGAAAAGTCTAAGAACGGCGATTCGATTATAGTTGATGGAATTGACGGCTCCGTTGTCCTCTCTCCGGATAACGAAACATTTCAAAATTTCTTAAAAAAACAGCAAAGGTTCAAATATTACGAGAAAGAGTTATTAAAGACAAAAGATTTGCAGGCTGTTACAAAGGACGGTCACAGGGTAAGACTTCTTTCTAATATAGAATATTCCGATGAGGTTGATCTGGCAATAAGATACGGCGCCGAAGGTATAGGGCTTTATAGAACGGAATATCTCTATATAAACAAGGACAGCCTGCCTGGAGAGGAGGAGCATTTCCTCGATTACAAAAATGTGGCGACCCGAATGAAGAGCGGTTATTCGATTATAAGGACATTAGACCTCGGCGGGGATAAATTCATATCCGAAACCAGGACGGACAGCGAAGAGAACCCTGCACTGGGTTTAAGAGGCATAAGGCTGTGCCTGAACAGGAGAGACATATTTAAGACCCAGCTAAGCGGCATCTTAAGGGCAAGCCATTATGGAAGATTAAAGCTGATGTATCCCATGATTTCCGGAATTGACGAGCTAAAAGAGGCAAATGCGGTATTGCAGGAGGTAAAGGAAGAGCTTAACTCAAAAGGCATCCCCTTCGATACGGAGATAGAAGTAGGGGCGATGATAGAAACGCCTTCGGCGTCGTTAATCGTGGATTTACTGGCAGATGAAGCTGATTTTTTCAGCATAGGAACGAACGACCTGATTCAGTATACCCTTGCAATTGACAGGGTAAACGAGCAGGTTGCATATCTATACCAGCCCCTTCATCCATCTGTTTTGAGAATCCTTAAAAATATTATATCCTCGGCGGATAAAAAGGGGGTGCCGGTCAGCATCTGCGGAATGATGGGCGGAGATCCTTTGCATACACTGCTTCTCTTAGGCATGGGAAACATAGAATCCATAAGCATGGATCCGCATTCCATCCCGAAAATCAAAAAATTTATCAGGCAGATACTATATAAAGATGCGGTAAGGATAGCAGACGAGGTTTTGAGCATGAGGTCAATCGAGGATATAAAAAAATATTTAAGCGAAGAGATGCCTAAAATATATCCCGAAGAAAAGCATGATATGAATATGTCATTTTACATAAACAGAAAGGAGGAGGCAGTTGTGGAACGGTATGTATAATTAAATTTCAAATTTCAAATCTCAAATTTCAAATTGTTTTATAAGGAGGATTAATGGGAAGGAAAAATTATTTTTTTACTTCTGAATCGGTAACAGAAGGGCATCCGGATAAAATAGCCGACCAGATTTCAGATTCCGTTCTCGATGCAATTTATACAGAAGACCCTTATGGGAGGGTTGCATGCGAAACCCTGGTTACGACAGGATTGATATTCGTTGCAGGCGAGATCACTACAAAAGCTTATGTCGATATACCGAAGATTGCGAGGGATGTCATAAAAGACATAGGCTATACAAGGGCAAAGTATGGATTCGATTATGAGACATGCTCGGTAATTACCTCTATAAAGGAACAGTCTCCGGATATTGCTATGGGAGTAGACAGGACTAAGGAAGAAGAGCAGGGGGCAGGCGACCAGGGGCTTATGTTCGGGTATGCCACGAACGAAACACCGGAGATGATGCCCATGCCTATATCGCTGGCGCATAAATTAACCATGAAGCTCTCGGAGGTTAGAAAAAAAGATATTGTTCCTTATTTAAGGCCCGACGGCAAATCGCAGGTTACCGTAGAGTATGCAGATGGGAAGCCTGTCAGGGTAGATACGGTGGTTATCTCTACGCAGCATAGTCCGGATGTAACCTTGCGGGAGATCAGGGAAGATATGATAGAGAAGGTTATAAAACCTGTTATACCGCCTGCCTTGTTAAATGAGGATAAAATCACCTACCATGTAAATCCTACCGGGAGGTTTGTCATAGGCGGGCCAATGGGGGATTGCGGGCTCACAGGCAGAAAAATAATAGTCGATACTTACGGCGGCGTAGGCAGCCACGGCGGAGGCGCATTTTCCGGAAAAGACCCCTCAAAGGTAGACAGGTCGGCGTCTTATATGGCAAGATATATTGCCAAGAATCTGATAGTAGCGGGTGTGGCCGAAAAGTGCGAGGTTCAAATAGCTTATGCCATAGGTGTTGCCGAGCCGGTATCCATTATGATTGACCCTTTCAAAACCGAAAAAATTCCGCTGGAGAAGATAAGGAAGCTTGTTAAGGAGTTTTTCGATTTAAGACCGGCTAAGATTATAAAGAACCTGGATCTGAGAAGACCGATTTACAGAAAGACTGCAGCTTACGGCCATTTTGGCCGGGAACTGCCGGAGTTTACATGGGAGAAAACAAATAAGGCTGCAGAATTGAAGAAGGCAGCAGGACTGTAAAAACAGGGGCAGGGGGCAAGGGGCAAGGGGCAAGAAAGATTAAAAATTCTTGACCCTTGACCCTTGACCCTTAACCCTTAAAAGAGGGGGTATAATGAAGTCTAAGAAATTCGACATTAAGGATATTTCTCTTGCCGATAAGGGCAAGAAGAGAATCGAATGGGCAAATAACGATATGCCCGTTCTGGGACTGGTAAAAGAAAGATTTGAAAAGGAGAAGCCTTTGGCAGGACTCAAAATGTCCGCCTGTCTCCATGTAACTGCAGAGACTGCAAATCTGGTAAGGACTCTAAAGGCAGGCGGTGCGGATATACTTCTATGCGCTTCAAATCCGCTGTCCACGCAGGACGATGTATCGGCTGCGCTCGTAAAGCATTATAAAATTCCGGTTCACGCTATTAAGGGCGAGGATAACGATACCTATTATACCCATCTGGAATCGGCCATACGGCACAATCCGGTAATAACTATGGATGACGGGGCGGATCTGGTATCCGTTATTCACTCAAAATATCCCCGAATGATTAACCAGATAATTGCCAGTATGGAGGAGACGACCACAGGAGTAATACGGCTCCGCGCTATGGAGAGGGACGGCGCATTAAAATTCCCGGTTATAGCGGTAAACGATGCGGAGACAAAACACCTGTTCGATAACAGATATGGGACAGGGCAGTCAACGATAGATGGGATAATAAGGGCAACGGATATACTCCTTGCCGGAAAAAATGTCGTAACGGCCGGATACGGATGGTGCGGCAAGGGATTTGCCATGAGGGCGAGAGGCATGGGCGCAAATGTAATCGTTACCGAGATAAACCCCGTCAAGGCAATCGAGGCTGCAATGGACGGCTTCAGGGTCATGCCTATGATGCAGGCGGCATCGGAGGGAGACCTCTTCTGCACCCTTACCGGAGATATGCATGTAATAAGGAAAGAGCATATAAGGGTAATGAAAGACGGCGCGATACTCTGCAATTCGGGACACTTTGACATAGAGATAGATTTAAAGGGATTAAAAGAGATGTCTGTAAAGGTTAATAAAAATGTAAGGGATTTTGTTGACGAATATACGCTTAAAAATGGAAAAAAGATATATATTTTAGGAGAAGGGAGGTTGGTAAATTTAGCCGCTGCCGAAGGACATCCTGCATCGGTTATGGATATGAGCTTTGCAACCCAGGCTTTGACGACCGAGTATGCAGTAAAAAAGAGGGGCAAACTCGGGGCAATGGTGTATAATGTTCCGAAGGAAATTGACGAATGGGTCGCTTCTCTAAAACTCGATGCAATGGGGATAGAAATTGACAGATTGACAGGGGCGCAGAAAAAATACCTGAAGTCATGGGATATGGGAACATAAAATCAGGGGCAAGGGGCAAGGGGCAAGGGGCAAAAAACATGACCCCTGACCCTTGACCCCTGACCCTTTTTGGAGGGAGGGCTATTTTATGGCAGATGAAAAAATGGATGATTTGGAAGAACTCGAAAAAGATTTGCTTAAAAATGCAAAATTGTCGGGCGGCAGCTCAAAGAAAATCGGGATTTCAATTCTTATACTATTGGTTATAGCCGCAGGCGGTTATATCGGAATTAAATACCTGCCTTCGCTCAAAAAACCTCCTGCAGAAGAGATTGTAACGCCGCCTCCACCTCCCATAGAAAAAAAGGCAGAAATACCGCCGGTGGAGAAAGCAGTCCCTCCACCTCCGCCCCCTGAAGTGAAAGAAGCCCCTCCTGTCTCATCCCGGCCGTCAGAAAAAAAATATACAGTCCAGATAGGCACCTATGTTTTAAAAAGCAGTCTCGATACCGTATCACAGGAGGTAAAAGAAAAAGGATTTACACCTATTGAAATGAGAGGAACTTCAAATATTGCCTCCTATCGCGTAGAGGTCGGAGAGTTTCAAAATGCAGAAGAGGTCAGGAATATAGTAAAAAAGCTTATAGGAAGAGACATAGAAGTAAAATTCAAAATCGTCTCAAAAGGGATATACACCCTTTCTGCAGGTATATTTTTTGATAAAAACAGGGCTGAAGATTTTAAAGACAAACTGATAGAAAAAGGTTATCCTGCAAAAGTCTCGGATGAAACAGGGAAAAAGAAGGTATATATTTTAAGAGCAGGGGACTTTAAAGAGTATAAAGAGGCAAAAGAGACCCGCGCAAAACTTATGGATAAAGGCATAAACTGCATAATAGTAAAACATTAATTACCTGTCTAAGAGTCTAAAATAATTATCGTCGCTTTTAGACTCTTAGACTTTCAGCCTTTATTTTTTCGTATACCTCCCTGATTGATATTCCTCTTTCTTTTGCGATTCGCTTACAGTCTTCGTATTCAGGGGCAATATTGATTATCCTGCCCTCTCTCTTTCCGATTTTAACCTTTACATCTCCATACTCCGTCGTTATAGTTCTTATTTCCCTTTCTAATTTAATTCTATCTGCCCCGTATATCCTTACCCCAAAGGATGTAGTTTCGCTCAACAGTATGCCTGCAAGACTATCCGTTTTCTCATTTTCCGAGAGTATGGTTATTTTTACGGCAGGACGGTTTTTCTTCATTATTATTGGCGTAAGAAATACATCCAGTGCGCCACCCTCAAAAAGCCTATCCATTATATAATCGTAAAACTGCGGATTCATATCGTCAATATTCGATTCGATTACAGTTATCGAATCACGGTCAACCCCCCCCACCCCCCCTTTATTAAAGGTGGGATTAAGGGGGGATTCACCTATCATGAGTCTTAAAAGATTAGGCGAATGAGGGAAATCACGAGAGCCCGCGCCGTAGCCGATTGCGGAGGTCATCATCATCGGCATGACAGAAAACTCTTTTGCCATAGCCGTTATTATTCCAACTCCGGTCGGCGTTGCAAGCTCAAATTCCATATCGGACGAATATGATGGAAACCCTTTAAGCATCTCGGCGGTCGCAGGGGCGGGGACAGGCAATCGTCCATGTTCCGTCTTTGCCATCCCTCTGCCTGTATTGATCGGAGACGATATAATTATATCGGGAGAGAGGATATTTATACCTGCAGCAGCGCCAACCACATCTACGATAGAATCAACTGCGCCCACCTCGTGAAAATGGACATGGTCAACGACGGTATTGTGAACCTTTGCCTCTGCCTCTGCAATTTTATTGAATATACGCAGCGAATCGCTCTTTACCTTATCGGAAAGCCCGCTCCTTTCTATCAATCCCTTAATATCTCTATACGAGGTATGATGTAAATGAGTTTTCTCGTCAACTATCACATCCACCTTTGTCCCTGTTATCCCGCACCTCTTTACCTTCGAGACCTTGAACTCGTAACCTTCCAAATCGAGTTTTTTGAGTTCGGATTCGAGCGATTCTACATTCACGCCGGCATCCACCATCGCGCCCAAAACCATATCGCCGCTGATACCGGAAAAACAATCGAAATAAAGAATCTTCATACTAAGATGGTAACAAAAGTTTATATCCCATTCAACAGGGTTTTTATGATATTATGTTCTAGCCCAGGCACATCGTGACCCCCTATTTAAGATAAAAGGATTAAGG
>CAYMMR010000167.1:0-6642 GCA_964391545.1 uncultured Nitrospinota bacterium
AATCTGACACGAAGTGTCACCCTGAACGAAGTGAAGGGTCTTATAAGTTCCTTAGGTTAAAAGACCCCTCGCTTTGCTCGGGGTGACAAAAAGGGGCATTTCGCAACTGCCTCGGTAGGCGAAATACTTGACACCTATATCTACTTGTGCAATGATAGAATAAAAACTGATTTAGCCACTGAAGACACCGAAAAAAATATTTTTGACACTGATGGACACAGCCCCTGATTGAATCTTTCAGGGGCTGTGTGGATCTGTGTCTAATTTTTCTGTGATTTCAGTGACTTCAGTGGTTTATATTTTTTATAATTTCCTTGTATTAAAAAAGAAAGGAGGGCGATATGCCGAAGATAGAGAGGATATTATTTCCAACGGATTTTTCCGATTCTTCCAAAAATGCCATAGAATACGCCGTATCCCTTGCCGGCATATATAAGACAAAGCTTTATATCCTGCATGTAATCGAGCATATATTCGATGTCTCCGGCTTTTATGTTCCTCAGCTTCCGGTAACTGAGCTATACAAGGGTATGGAAGATGCGGCGCAAAGAGAGATTGAAAAATTTATTCCCCAAAATTTAAAAGAAGGCATAGAAGTGGAAAACATAATAGTAAGCGGAACCCCATTCCTCGAGATAATAAGAACTGCCAAAGAAAAGAATGTAGATTTGATTGTAATAGCCACACACGGAAGGACAGGGCTCGATCATGTATTGTTCGGCAGTGTAGCCGAAAAGGTAGTCAGAAAGGCGCCGTGCTCCGTTTTTGTCGTAAAGCAAGCAGGAAGAGAATTTGTAATGCCATAACCAGAAAAGATCTAAACACGAATAGCACGAATAGACAAATTACACTAATAGCGAAAAGGAGTTGAGTGGTTGAGTAGCTGAGTGGTTTAAAACCACTTAACCACTTAACTACTCACTCTTTTATTCGTGATATTCGTAAGATTCGTGAAATTCGTGTTCTAAACTTTTTGCATTTTTTAGGAGAGAAAATGAAAGAAATAGCGTTCGAAGAAAGACTGCATCTTATAGAAAAAGAGATAAACGTCTTAGAGGATGGGATTGAGAACGGCAAGTTGACCCTTAAAGCTGGAATAGACGAGATAAAAATAGAGGTTGAGGCGATTAAGAGCTATTTAAAAGAGGCTCACCCTGATTTTAAAAAGAGGTTCCCCGACATAAAGAAAAAAATTACGGCGGAGAAAAATCCGGAATGGATAACCGAAGAAAGTGAAGAGTGAAGAGTTAAAAGTTAACAGTTAATGAAATTTATTTAACTCTTAACTCTTAACTCCTAACTCTTAACTCCTATATGTCATCACCCCACAATCTTATAATACCTCTTCAGATGCCGATCCTGCCTATCAAAGATACGGTCATATTCCCGCTGATGATTTCCCCGCTTTTTTTCTCCAATCCAAAAGACAAGCTTGCGATAGAAGATGCGATGAAGGGAGAGCATTTTATCGGGGTAACAGCCCATAAGACAAAAAATATCGAAAACCCGGCGCCGAAAGACCTTTACTCCGTTGGAACCGCCGTAAAGATACTCCAGATAGTTAAGCTCGAAGACGGCGGCATAAAAGTTCTCGTAGAAGGGCTCGCCAGAATAAAAATAATCAACTATATAAAGGAGGAGCCTTATCTCTTTGCAGAAATAGAAGAGTTGAGGGAGTTTTACGAGAAGAACTCCTTTACAGACGCCCTTGTCCAGAGTATAAACACCATTTTTAAAACCGTCGTTGCCGTAAGCAGGCCTCTTCCGAACGATGTAATGGCAATGATAGAGAAGATTGACAATCCTGCCCGTCTTGCCGACCTCATCTGCGTATACCTTGCCCTCGATATAGTGGAGCAGCAAAAAATACTCGAAACCGTTGACCCGCTCGAGCGGCTCAGCAGGGTCTTCATATATTTAAACAAAGAGGTTCAGATGCTCCAGATAAAGGAAAAGATTCAGAGCGAGGTTGCAAAGGAACTCTCAAAAACACAGCGGGAATATCTGCTAAAGCAGCAGCTAAAGACCATTCAAAAGGAGCTTGGAGAGGAAGACCCTTACACCGCAGAGATGAACGAGTTAAAGAAAAAGATAGAAGAGACGCCGATGCCCGAAAAGGTCAGGGATATTGCAAATAAAGAACTCGGAAGGCTCGAGAAAATGAATCAGGCGTCTGCCGAATATACGGTATCGAGGACATATATAGATTATCTCGTTACCGTTCCCTGGGAGAAAAAAACAGAGGACAATCTCGATATAAACCGCGCAGCAGCAATCCTTGACGAAGACCACTACGACCTGAAAAAGGTAAAAGAGAGGATACTCGAGTATCTCGCAGTAAGAAGGCTGAAGGATAAAGAAAAGATGAGAGGCCCTATACTCTGCTTCGTAGGCCCGCCTGGTGTGGGAAAGACATCGCTCGGCAAATCGATTGCAAGGGCGCTCGAGAGAAAATTTATAAGAATCTCTTTGGGCGGCATGAGGGACGAGGCGGAGATAAGGGGGCATAGAAGAACTTATGTAGGCGCATTGCCGGGGAGAATAATTCAGGAGATACGGAGAGCCGAGGTCTGCAATCCCGTATTCATGCTCGATGAGGTGGATAAAATCGGACAGGATTTCAGGGGCGACCCTGCGGCGGCGCTCCTCGAAGTTCTCGACCCGGAACAGAACTTCAGTTTCAGCGACCATTACATGGATGTCCCCTATGATTTATCCAATGTTATGTTCATCACTACCGCCAATATATTGGACCCTGTGCCCCCGGCTTTAAAAGACAGGATGGAGGTTATCGAGCTTCCCGGATACACCGAAGAGGAAAAAGAAAAAATCGCATTTCAGTATCTGATACCGAGACAGATTTTAGAGAACGGCCTTAAGAATTACTCTATCGAATATACAAGCGAATCCATTTATAGAATAATAAGGGAATACACAAGAGAGGCGGGATTAAGGAATCTCGAAAGGGAGATTGCCTCGATATGCCGCAAGATTGCAAAAGATATAGCGCAGGGAAAATCTGTCAGAGACAAGATTACTCCGGAGATTATAGAAGAGCTGCTTGGCCCAAGAAAATTCTTCCTCGATGTGGCAGAGGCAAAAGACAGAATCGGCGTTGTAACAGGGCTTGCATGGACCGAATCCGGAGGGGATATCATATTCGTAGAGGCGACAAAGATGAAAGGTAAAAAAGAGTTCATCCTTACAGGCTCTCTCGGAGAGGTTATGAAAGAGTCTGCACGGGCGGCGTTATCATATATCAGAAGTCATGCAAAAGAACTGGAAATACCTGAAAATTTCTACGATAAATTCGACCTCCATATCCATGTCCCATCTGGCGCTATTCCGAAGGATGGTCCATCGGCAGGAATAACCATAGCAACGGCTATCGTATCGCTTCTCACCGAAAAACCTGCCAGAAAGGATATAGCAATGACAGGGGAATTGACCCTTACCGGCAGGGTTCTCCCTATAGGCGGCGTAAAAGAAAAGGTCCTCGCAGCAAGAAGGGCAGGCGTGAAGGGAATAATAATGCCTAAAAAGAACGAGAAGGATTTAGAGGATGTCCCGGATTATATATTAAAAGAGATGAGTTTTATATTCGTAGAAGCGATTGAAGAGGCATTAAAAGAGGCGATTAAAAATTCACGATAGAATCGTCAAAATTGCTTTTAAAACTTGTAGGTAATGCGGGATATGATGGTGCCGGTTGAGTAGTCCTTAGCATGTCTCCCTTCATAAGATGCCGATAGATTCCATTTCTTGCTTAAAATCAAATAACCTGTAGCTCCATAAGTCGTAATAGCATCCGTATAATCTGTGAAATCGTATTTAGTCTCCATATATGAACTGTTCACAACCATCTGGAATACATCGTTGAACAGCTTGCTGAATTCTATATTATATATATTGTATGATGAACTGTAGCTGTCTGCCATAATTCCGTTAATATCCATATTCATATCGCCTATAAGATTATCTGCCCTGAGACCGAATTGATAGAGATTCGAGTTTTTCAATTGTGTCTCATAAGCAGGATAATTCAAGGACTGAAGCTCGTATTTGCCGTATAAGGTATATTTATTAAAGAAGCGGTAATCTCCCCTGATGTAGTAAGACTCCTGCTGTGTGTTCACAATGTCATAATTCATGGATTTGTAATATTTAACAGCGCGGAATTGATTATAACCAAGGGTAAATCCTTTTCCAAAATCGGGCCTATAGGAAAGTTCGAATATTGCATTTGTCAAGTCCGTATTACCTGTTGACTGGTTCATATCCGCAGTAACGGAGCCGTAAAACCTGAATTCTCTCGACATCGAATACGATGTTTGCCCATAGATATACTGACGGTCAGTTCCCCCTTTATATCCGTTATGGGCAAATGCAAGGTTTGCAAGAGTATTATCGCTGCGATAGTAGACATATCCTCCTGCCGATGTATAATCCGAATTAAATTCTTCAGTATATGGGTCGGGCTTCATCCCCCCAAAAACCCCTATGCCCGAGTTTGCGCTCTGATATACAAGATTAAGTCCATCCACCCTTTCGGTCGCCAATTCCCTGGGCCACATTCGCCCTGCCGAAATGTAAAACCGCTCTGACATCAAATACTCGAAATTCAGTGTATCGATGCGCTCGTTTTTAATATATGTCTTGTTATAATCCTTTGTGCCGAGATTGTTCCTCTCCCTGCCGTCGAAGTGAAAGGAAAGAGTCCCTGCCTCGTTCAATTTCGCGGCATCGAATCTCAAACGGGTTGTAAGAAAATTAAAATTGTATGCAGAGCTCGAATCGGAGGAATAATAGTCCTCGACAGAAACAACCCCGTGGTATTCGGCGCCGAACAGGAGGCTTGCCTGCGCCAATATAAAAATTAATGCTAATACTATTTTTTTCATCCGAAAATATCTTCCTTTTACAGTAGTAGACCACCCCTCACCTTCCTCCTCTCCCCTGAGAGGAGAGGGTGGGGTGAGGGGGATTTTCATTTGAATCTAATAACAGGTTTTTCCCTGCCTGTAGGATGACAGCTCAGACACTGGGCATTGGAGTAGCCTTTCTTATGCTCGTCTCCATGACAATCCCTGCACCCGCCCTTATTGCCGTAATTCTGTCCGGAATGACACTGCGAGCATGATGTTGTCCTCTTATGGTTGGTCGGAAACGCCGTGAAAGAATGATTAAAAGTAGTGGTTGACCACGACGGATAGGTGTGGCAGCTTCCACAGCTTGTTCCAAAACGGCTGCTGTATGAAGAATGAGCCGATGGATATTTGCTTGAATGACAGGTATAGCAATTAGTTCCTGCCGATGAATGGTTGAATGTCCATGTCGGATACCTATGGCAGTTTTCGCAGGTTGTCCCATAGTTATTTGTCGTATGGCTTGCCGGAGCCCTGCTTAAATGACAATTAGAGCAGCCCGATGTTGCGCCGCTATGGCTCCATGCCCACAAAGATGTCGAGGTATGACAATTCTCGCAGGTATTACTGTATCCGCCGGTCGTATGGCTTGCAGGCTTTTGCGATACATGACAGTTGTAACAGCCGGAGCTTGTCGGATAATGTCTTTTAGTTGACCATGAAGATGTCGAGGTATGGCAGTTTTCGCAGGTTGTCGGGTATTTAGCTGCATTACTAATATGGCTGCTTGGCCTCGTGCTTAAATGACAACTTGAACAGTCTGCGCCGCCAACCATTGAATGACTGAATGACCATGACGAGAAAGAGAGGAGATGACAATAAGAGCAGTCTTGTGTATACCCTTTTGCCAGATGGTTCGGGGCGCTGTTATATTTACTCAAATGACAGCCGACACATGCTGCTGTAGTATTTCTGTAAACACGGTTTCTGTGACAGGACTGGCACTCTTCATTGCGGTGTTTTCCAACAAGGGGGTATCCTGTAGCGCTGTGATTAAACTGGGTAGGATTCCATGAATTTTCAGTATGGCATTTTGAGCAGTCCATGCCGAACTGGTTGAAGTGCGGGTCAACATGGCACTGATTGCAGTAGCGGTTGACCTTTTTATACTCCCCCTTTGTCTTATGACAGCTTATGCACAGAATATCATTATGAACCCCTCTTAACTCAAAACCTGTTCTCCCCTTGTGGTCGAACTTCCTCGGCAGCCAGTCAACCTGTGTATGACAGTTGCTGCACTCCTCTTTAAACTCGCCTTTATGAATATCGGTATGACAATCAATACACCTCTCCTTCCCTGTCTTATATTTCCTATCCTGATGACACTTCTCGCACTTTATCTCCGTATGTTTGCCTATCAGAGGAAATTTCGACTGGAGATTATGATTGAATACCGCCTTTTTCCAGCTTTCGGCATTGTGGCATTTTTCGCAATTAATCCCCAATTCCTTTTTATGAACATCGTCTTTTTCATGGCAGTTCAGACAGTTTGCAGGTATCGGCTTGTATTTGCCTGCTGCATGGCATTTATCGCACGCTGTCTCCAAATGCTTCCCATCGAGCCTGAATCCTGCATACTCCGGCGCATTGTGATTGAATAACGACGGCTTCCAACCCTTTGTCGTATGACACGATTCGCAGGGCTTGCCCTTAAATTGTCCTTTGTGCGTATCTTTATGACAATCCGATGTATCACAGGTCTTATAATTAAGCGGTT
>CAYMMR010000168.1:0-6634 GCA_964391545.1 uncultured Nitrospinota bacterium
GTGCCCCGAAAGTAACGGAAGTGAAAAAAGGTCATTTTTCAGTGTGAACTATTTAATCTCTATCCTTATGAGATTTTCTCCCCTGTTTGATGGAGGTGTTTCCGATGCCACTATGCTTAAATCCCTTGTAAATGATGGGATATTCTTTTCTACGGATTTAAAGACAGACCTTGTGCCTGAGAAATCCGCATCTATAAATCCGATAGGTTTTAATGTTGCAATAGCCCTTACTATCTCTGTCCCCGGTGGACCCTCTACGGCAATTTTATAACCGTCCCCCTTGCCCGGAATCGAATAGGTTTCATTTGCCTTTACTTTATTTCCTAAAGAAAACCTATTCGGAAAAAGGATATGAACATTTCCGCTTGTCCCCACATCTACGAGCGTTACATAACAATCCCTGTCAGCCTTGAAATTAATGGTTAGATTTTCTCCAATACGGTAACTTTTTTGGTCAGCCCATAAATCAATCTTTATTTTCTCCTCAGCCCCTGCCTCATCTTTTTGTTTAAAGATAGAGCTGTCTTCGGGTTTAACAAGGGCGGCAAACATTTTTGAAACATCCTCATCCCTTTTTATCTTTGCCTCTGCGCCGCTCAATATCCTGCCGCTTTCCGTATCGAGTATTTTTGCCTTTACCTCTATATCTTTCCCTGCTTCCGATAGTGTGCCTGTTATAAGCATATCCAATCCAAGGAGATTGCCGACCTTTTTTGCAGAGGACTCGTCAACAACTCCGGAAAGTTGAAGCTCCCACTCCTTTGCAATCTGCGCAAAGTTCTTTCTATCGACAACCTGAAACCCCTTGCCAGACGATAGTTTCACAAGCTCGAACTCAGTGCCGTCGGCGATTTTTTTCCCAAGCTGAATGCCCTCGCCATCGAGATTTGTAAACTCGCCGATTCCAATATTTTTACCTTTAAGAGCCTCTACAGATGAAATCGCCCTGCTTAATGTCCTAACAGCTTCGTTCAAGCCCGCACCTTTGACCTGTGCCGGTTTTTCTTCTCCCTTCAAAGCCCCTTTTTCAGCAGTCTGACACCCCAAAAAAACGAAAAAAGGCAATGAAATAAACATTAAAACATGGTTTATACTTTTCATTTTCATATCACACCTCCCATAAAACATAAGAAATTATAAAAAACATACTCACATATTTCGCAGATTAACTCCCCCTGCCCCCCTCTTTAATAAAGAGGGGGAGGGGGGGATTTTTTTAAAATCTGCGGTTAAATCAAGTTTTGGCTCTACATAAAATCCCCGGTCAAATAAAACGGCGCCCAGTAGAATGGATTGGAATAGTCTTTGCTTTTAATCAATAAAATCTCCGCATCCCTCAATGCCTCATCTTTTGATTTAACTTTCAGGTTTTTATAAAACTCCTCCATGAGAATGGAGGTTGATATATCGCTCACACTCCACAGGCTCGAAATAACCGATGGCGTCCCTGCATATATCCATGCCCTGTTCATACCGATGATTTCGTCGCCGCTTGTTATAGCGCCGAGTCCTGTCTTACATGCGCTCAGGACAACGAGATATGGCTTAATATTCAGAGAGAAAACCTCTGCCGATTCAAATCTGCCGTCCTCTTTATCGTCGCTTGAAAGCCTTATATTCGAATACATCGGATCAATATCGCTGAACTCTGCATGGGCTGCAAAGTGGATTATATCAAAATTTTGCGGCATTTTTTTTGCCGAAGTCTCATTTGCCTCTTTTCTGTAAAAGAGGAGAGGTTCTTTATACATACTCGAAATTATCTCAACCTCCTTTTGTGCAAATGGCAAATCCAGCGCAGGATTACCTAAATCGGGGTTTCCAAATGCGATAAGCCTTTCCCCTTTCTGTCTCCTCTTATCAAAGGTAAATTTCATGACCGATGCGCTTGGCAGATAGAAAAACGAATATTCCTCTATCAAATATTTCTCTCCATTCCATAATGCTTGAAACGGCAGGTAGTGGAGGGCATCGAACGGGACGATGCAGAGCCTCTTTCCTTTTATATAAGGTTTAACAGATTTTATAAGAATCTCATATAACTCTGAAGATACCTTCTTCAATTCCTCATTTTTGAGTTGAATAACATTATCCCTATACCCTCTTATTTTCTCTATTATTGCATCCCTGCTGACAGGTATTACGGCTATGTTTATGTCCCCCTCACCCTCTCCTCTCCCCGCAGGGGAGAGGGATGGGTTAATTGTCCAGACTAAAAGTCTATCCTCTGCAATATAATATTCCAGCAAAGTTACATCTTCGGGGAGTAATGCCTTTATCTCATCCGATTTCATTGGAGATACTGTAATAAGCGAGGCGAAGTCAGGATTCTCCCTCTTTATGCTTATGACCAAATCCCTGTATTTCCCGAGCCCTGTCTCAAGCTCTGTCTTTAGAGATGAAACAACATCATGGGCAATCCCCTCTTCACCCCCCTTTGTTAAAGGGGGGGGCGGGGGGGTTATTTTTTCCTCTTCATAAAGCCTTGCCTGAACCTCTCCGATTTTAAATTTTAACTCCCTCTCCTGCCTGCTTAAATTCTCATCCTTTACTATTAACTGACGATTTGCCAGCAAATCGAGGAATGCCCTCGCCTTTGCCCTCTCAAGAATCTCAAGTGCAGGAGCAGGTCCATATAAGTCCAGTGCAAGCAGTATGGCATCCCTGTATACATCCTGCTTATTCGCTTGAAAGAGCCTCTTATTTATATCCGTCTCAAGATTCGCCCTTATGGATTCAATATGGTCAATAGCCCCAATGTAATTCTGATAGGCAGTCTCTTTTAAGATATTATTCAGAGACTTGACCGAAGACAACATTTCATCTTTATTCGTGGTTTTTTCGAGAGTATCCATTAATCCGATGAGTTTCTTTGAGCTTTCATCTCCGAGGAGCCAGCTTAATGCCTCGCCCTTTGGACGGTTTCTTTCCAGCATTTTTCTTTTTATCTTCCCTCCTTCGGCAGCATCGGAAATTTTCGATAGAGATGGAATCTCTTTATCCAAATCCCTTGCCTCTCTGAATAAGACCTTTGCAAATTCATATCTCATTTTCCATTTAATCTCCTCAAAACCGCTCTCCTCTATTTTCTTAAAAACCGTTTTGGACAATTCAACTCCTTTTTTATAATCTCCCTCCAATATATAAGAATAGGCAATAAGCCCCTCTGCGATCATATCTCCGAATGGCAGCCTTGCCTTCTTGAAATGCCATCTTGCATCTTCGAGTATTTTTCTCCCCTTCTCGATTTCTCCGAGGTTGAGGTAAGAATCTCCGACAGACAGGGTTGTCCAGCCAAGCCCCTGATAATAGCTCTCCCTCTCCTTCTTTACTGCAAGCCTTACCATGAACTCCACATCTTTAAAATGTTTTATAGCCTTCTCGCCAATTTCTATCGCCTTTTTATAATCCCCTTTCAGATAATAGATGCTTGTCGCTCCCCCCTCGCTCATTGTAATCGCCTTAAACATCCAAACCTTTGGAGGAAATCCCGGATGAATAACTGCATCTTCAATTATCTTTTCCCTGTTAAACTCACCCTTGTATTTAGCCTTTCTCCTTTCAACCACAGCGTCGAGAGATTTGCTGGAATACTCAAGCCCCTTTTCAAAATTTCCCATCCTTCCATTAATCGTCCCTAATTCTCCATAAGGTATTGACGGTGACATATCGGATTCCTCTGCAGCTTTAATCGCCCCCTTTAAATATCTCTCGGCATCGGGGAATCTCCCAAGCTCGGCAGTAAGCCAGCCGAGATGGTCAAGCGCAAAAAAAAGTTCCTCTTTATCGCCTTTTGTTTTTGATTTTTCAATTGCAGATTTGTAGAAGGGGATTGCCTCTCCATGTCTTCCTTCCTGATAGAGTCTTTCTGCCATATTGTAATCTTCCGAATATCTGGAGTCAGGAATATATTCTTCTTTAGGACGGACAGCCTCATCTGCATATTTCGGGTCATAGAAGAAGGAATAGAAGAACCCCTCTGGAGTAAGCCCCTTTTCGCCGATTTTATATCCCGATTTAACAAAGGCATCCTGGGCAATCTTCAAATACTCATTCCCCTTTTTCTCATCGCCGAGATTGATAAAAGCCTGGCTTGCAGCAGCAGAGGATAGGGCCAATCCCTTATAAAATTCTCCCTTCTCGCCCTCCGTAACCCTTCCGAAAAAACCTCCGAATTTTATTAACCCCTCCATGCCCTGTATATGTTTGACTGCCTTCTCTCCAATCTTGACTGCCCTTTCATTATCGTCTTTTATAAGATATAGGAGAACCATCGAGCTCTCAGCCATTGCCACTGTCTTCATAGCATCCACATCCGGCGGAAAACCCGGAGAGGCTGCAATATCATCGATGACTGCATCCCTGCCTTTATCCGCCTTTTTTTGCCACCTTCCTGCCAAAAGGTCGAGCGCCTTATTCGCATACCTCATACCATTGTCATAATCCCACATCCTTGCCCTTGTAATTGCCCACTGGGCGTAGAATATGGACGGGTCATAACCTGCCTTTTCAGCTATGCTTACAGCTTCCTTATGATGCCTGTCCGCCTCGGTGTAATTTAGCATCTCCGCATAGAGGATACCCAATTGACCCTCTGCATGTGCAGCGGTAACAAAATCGTTGTTCTTTAAGGCATCCGAGATTGCTTCATTTAGAATTGCAACAGCCTTTTCATAATCCTTCTTTAATAGCAGATTATGCCCCTGACTCAATTTTTTGGAAGAAGAAAAGGAGAAATCGGCATAAACGGGTATGGACGCCAATAAAGCGGCAGTAAAAACAATTATCCCCAAAAAAACTTTTAAAAATTTTTTATTCATAAAAATTTTTATGGAAGCGAAATAGTCTAAAAGCGTAATGTTTGTCTTATATACTACCATTCCGATATTTTGTAATTGATATATATCACAAATTTGATGTGATTTGTATCACTAAAAGTAATCTCCTGTCATCCTTGATTTTCTATTTTTTGTGTGGTTTAATGATGACCGGAAATTTGTTATTCCCTGTAGCTCTGCTGTGGGGTTACATTATATTCCCTCTCCCTTTGGGAGAGGGTTGGGGTGAGGTTAGGTAAGGGGTAAAAAATAATTCCTCATACATAGGGTTTTTGATTTTCAGGATGCGGCTGCTTTTATACATCATCTGCGTTAGCAGTTGAGCAGACAGGGCAATGGAGACTTTATGCAGAGGCATGAAAAATATCTAAATACTTCTGAAAAGCAGGGAGTAAATATCTTTGCCGAAAAGGTAAAGCAGCTACTTGGTTTGTCTCTTTTAGATATTCGCATCTTTGGCTCAAAAGTGCGGGGCAATTTTGATGCCGAGTCAGATATAGATATCCTGATCATAATAGACTCTGAAGATTGGCATATACGAGAAGAGATAAGCAAAATTACTGCCGATGTTAATCTGGAATACGGTTGTAATATATCATCCGTTATCTATACACGGCAGGATCACGAAAAGAATAAATATTTCAGAACTCTTTTTGTCCAGGAGGTTGAAAAAGAGGGGGTGCCTATTGGTTGAGCAATATCAAATAGACCTCGCTGTTTATAGAATGGAGAAAGCAAAGGAAAGATTGCATTCGGCAGAGACATTACTTAAAGCAGGAAATTTTGCCGACTCAATTGGTCGTTCATACTATGCTATATTTACTGCTGCAAGAACATTATTGGCATTAAAAGGGCTGGATAGCAAACGGCACTCCGGCGTTATAGCATTGTTCAACGAACATTTTATTAAATCGGGTTTATTGGCAAGAGAAATTTATAGAATTATCACGAGCGCCAAGGATAAGAGAGAAAGGGCAGATTATGAGGACTATGTTGAATTTAGCAGAGAAGAGGCAGAAGAAGAAAAAGAGGGTCAGGTCTTGAAATATGACTTTTAGAAAACTGCCCGCAACGGAAGATACCATGCTAAAGGAACTTGATATTAAGGAAATTATAAAAATTACCACGGATTTATCACGGAGTAACACGGATATTTTTGAAACTCATTTTTCCGTGTTTTTTTCCGTGTCTATCAGTGGTTAATCAGGTTTTTGTTCATGTATAGGAAATTATAAAATTTTCTATTTGTAACCTGTTGATATGTTAATCGTTATTTAATTGATTGACTGAAGACTTAACAAAATCAAGGGTTCGCACTATTTAAAATGTGTATCTCATTGAAAAATCAGCTAATTTCCCCTCACCCTAACCCTCTCCCCTCAGGGGAGAGGGGAGGGTGAGGGGTTTGTTCTAAAAAGATAATGCATGATTGCTTGAAAAAGGCAGTGTGATAAAATAAATCAGGAGGTAATTATGAATAGAAAAATCAATATTGATATTCAGGGAGAAAGGATTGCCGAATTCTGCAAGAGGTATCATATCCGCAAACTATCGTTTTTTGGTTCTGTCCTGCGGAGCGACTTTAGTCCTGACAGCGATATAGATGTGCTTGTGGAGTTTGAATCAGGGCAAAGTCCTGGTTTATTAGGGCTTGCTCATATGGAAAGGGAGCTTTCTGAAATTCTTGAGGGGAGAAAGGTAGATATTCGGACTCCGAAGGAATTGAGCAGATATTTCCGAAAAGAGGTAGTTTCCTCATCAATTATACAATATGCGGAAGGATGATATTATTCGTT